>JBJOJH010000170.1:0-5533 GCA_046046715.1 Pseudomonadota bacterium
CTGCCACCCGTTCAGCCTGAGCGGGTCACTGGCTACCGGGTAGTCGCTTTTTATCCCTGAGCTCGGCTCGGCATCATTGTTCATCTGTGCAGACGTAAAAAAGCCCGTCGCGTTGGGCAACGGGCTTTGGATCTTGCAGACGCCTTTTAGGGTTTGTTGCCTGTAGGGAAGGGCCAAGCCGCTTTCGGGTTCAGTGTGGTTTGGGCGGAGGGCGCTGCAGCTTTTGCGGGAGCGGTCTTGCTGGCTGGCTTTGCAGCAGCCTTCTTCGCAACGGCCTTCACGGGTGCTGCTGCCTTTTTGGCGGGAGCTGCTTTCTTTGCGGCGGTTACAGCTTTGGCAGGGGCGGCTGCTTTAGCCGGAGCTGCGGCCTTGGCGGGTGCAGCTTTCTTACTTGCTACTGCTTTTTTTGCGGGTGCTTTTGGAGCAGCGGCCTTGGGTGCGGCAGCTTTCGGTGCGGGTGCGGCTTTCTTGGCGGGCGCAGCGGCTTTTACAGGTGCTGCAGCTTTGGCGGGGGCCGCCTTCTTTGCCGGTGCCGCTTTTACGGGGGCTGCCTTTGCGGGGGCTGCCTTGGCAGCAGGGGCGACCTTTTTGGCGGCCGCTTTCTTGACTGGGGCGGCTGCTTTGGCCGGCGCCGCGGCAACTGGCGCAGCGGCTACTTTTTTCGCAGGTGCTGCTTTTTTGGCGGGGGCCGCCTTTTTCGCAGGCGCAGTCTTGGTGGCGGATTTCTTTGCAGTAGCCATCATCATCTCCTCGTTCGTTGGAAAAAAGGCACTTCAAGCAGGTCTGGATACCTGAAGCGATTCATGGTGCTGGAATACCCAACACCGTGAACTCGGGGGTGCAAATCGCTGCGTGCTGCTGGAGAAACGAAGGCGGTCTGCGTCATATTGCAATTGGGCTGGACGTCAATCCCAGGATAGAGCGCCGCCCGATTGATATTCAATCACGCGGGTTTCGAAGAAATTTCGTTCCTTTTTCAGATCGATCATTTCACTCATCCATGGGAAAGGGTTTTCTTCATTGGGGAATAGGGCTTCCAAGCCGATCTGGGTCGCGCGGCGGTTAGCGATGTAGCGCAGGTAGCCCTTGAACATCGAGGCATTCATACCCAGCACGCCACGTGGCATGGTGTCTTCTGCGTAGCGGTACTCAAGCTCAACTGCTTTTTCAAACAGGCCGCGAATTTCAGCCTTGAATTCGGCGGTCCAAAGGTGTGGGTTTTCCAGCTTCAACTGGTTGATGAGGTCGATGCCAAAGTTGCAGTGCATGGACTCATCGCGCAAGATGTACTGGTACTGCTCTGCCGCGCCGGTCATCTTGTTTTGCCGGCCCAGGGCCAGAATCTGGGTGAAGCCAACATAGAAGAAAAGTCCTTCCATCAGGCAGGCAAACACAATCAGCGACTTCAGCAGTGTCTGGTCAGTCTCTTGTGTGCCTGTGTGGAAGTTGGGATCCATGATCGCCGAAATGAACGGGATCAGAAACTCATCCTTGTCGCGGATGGATTGAACTTCGTTGTAGGCATTGAATATCTCGCTTTCATCCAGCCCCAATGATTCGACGATGTACTGGTAGGCGTGGGTGTGTATGGCTTCCTCAAATGCCTGGCGCAGCAAGAATTGTCGGCACTCCGGTGCGGTGATATGACGATAAGTGCCCAATACGATGTTGTTGGCCGCCAGTGAGTCGGCGGTCACAAAAAAGCCCAGGTTGCGTTTGACAATGCGACGCTCGTCTTCGGTCAGACCGTTCGGGTCTTTCCAGAGTGCAATGTCCCGGGTCATGTTGACCTCTTGCGGCATCCAGTGATTGGCACAAGTGGCCAGGTATTTTTCCCAGGCCCACTTGTACTTGAATGGCACCAGCTGATTGACGTCGGTCTGGCCGTTGATGATGCGCTTGTCTGACGCGCGCACGCGACGCGTTGTTTTGACTGGTGTGGACTCAGTGCTTGTGGCACTGACGGATGCAGATGGATAAGACGCAAACGCAGGTGCGGACACCGGGCTTGCCGGGGTGGGGCTGCGCAGTGGTGTCGCGGTCGCAACAGGGGTGACTTCTTCGTCCCAGGTCAGCATATTTATTTCCAATCAAAGAATTATGTAAGCAGCGAATTGAAATGAAAAGAATTCTTTCAATCGGCGGTGTGTGTTGTTGTGTGCCGGCATCGAACGACGATGATTTGACGTCGTTCGATGCCAGGTTCCTTACTGGCAGGATTCGCAGGTGGGGTCATCAACGCCACAGAACTTGATGTCCGTGGCTGGCCCTTGCGCCATTTGTGCGCGGGCGGCGGCGGCGGCGGCGTCCAGTGCACTCATGGCCACGGGGGCTGCTGGGCCGCTACCGGACGAGACGGCGTTAAGCTGACCCGCCGTCACGGTTGACTTTTCTGCGTGCGTGGCTGACATGGTGCGCAGGTAGTAAGTGGTCTTGAGGCCACGCAGCCAGGCCAGCTTGTAGGTGTCGTCCAGCTTTTTGCCCGATGCACCTGCCATGTAGATGTTGAGAGACTGGGCCTGGTCGATCCACTTCTGACGGCGTGCAGCGGCCTCAACCAACCAACGGGTCTCCACTTCGAACGCCGTGGCATAAAGTGCCTTGATGTCGGCGGGCACACGGTCGATGGGGGCCAGGGATCCATCGAAGTGTTTCAGGTCCATCACCATCACGTCGTCCCACAGGCCCAGACGCTTCAAGTCGCGCACCAGATAGCTGTTGATGACAGTGAATTCGCCGGACAAATTGGACTTGACGGACAAGTTGCCAAAGCAAGGCTCGATAGACGCATCCACCCCAATGATGTTGGAAATGGTGGCCGTGGGGGCAATCGCTACGCAGTTGGAGTTGCGCATGCCGTCCTGAGCGATTTTCTTGCGCAGGCTGTCCCAATCGAGGGTGGACGAGCGGTCAACTTCCACGTAGCCGCCGCGGGCACGCTCCAGCATGTCCAATGTGTCGATCGGCAGGATGCCCTGGTCCCAAAGCGAGCCCTTGTAGCTGGAGTAGCGGCCCCGCTCGCGTGCCAGCTCGGTCGACGCTTCGTAGGCGTAGTAGCAGATCGCTTCCATGGATTGGTCTGCAAACTGCACAGCTGCGTCGCTCGCGTAAGGAATACGCAGCTCATACAGCGCGTCCTGAAACGCCATCAGGCCCAGACCCACCGGACGGTGGCGCAGGTTGGAGTCACGCGCCTTCTTGACAGCGTAGTAGTTAATGTCGATCACGTTGTCGAGCATGCGCATGGCGATGGAAATCGTCTTTTGCAGCTTGGCGTGATCCAGCGCGCCGTCTTTCAGGTGTTGCAGCAAATTGACTGAACCCAGATTACACACAGCAGTTTCAGTGTCGCTGGTGTTGAGCGTGATCTCGGTGCACAGGTTGCTGGAGTGCACGACGCCGGCATGCTGCTGGGGTGAGCGCACGTTGCAAGCGTCCTTGAACGTGATCCAGGGGTGGCCGGTCTCGAACAGCATGGTCAGCATCTTGCGCCACAGATCGGCGGCTTGCAGGGTGCGGGCCGGTTTGATTTCGCCGCGAGAGGCTTTTTCTTCGTAGGCCACGTAAGCGCGCTCGAACTCGGCACCAAATTTGTCGTGCAGATCGGGTACGTTGCTGGGAGAGAAGAGGGTCCAGGTGCCTTTTTCCATGACACGGCGCATGAACAGGTCTGGAATCCAGTTGGCCGTGTTCATGTCGTGCGTGCGGCGGCGGTCGTCGCCAGTGTTCTTGCGCAGTTCCAGAAACTCCTCGATGTCGAGGTGCCAGGTTTCCAGGTAGGTGCACACAGCGCCCTTGCGCTTGCCGCCCTGGTTCACCGCGACGGCGGTATCGTTCACCACCTTCAAAAAGGGCACCACGCCTTGCGATTCGCCATTGGTGCCCTTGATGTGGCTGCCCAGTGCGCGCACGCGGGTCCAGTCATTGCCCAGACCACCCGCGAATTTGGATAGCAGCGCGTTTTCCTTGATGGATTCGTAGATGCCATCGAGGTCGTCCGGCACGGTCGTCAGGTAGCAACTTGACAGTTGCGAGCGCAGCGTACCGCTGTTGAACAGCGTGGGTGTGCTTGACATGAAGTCGAAACTGGAGAGCACCTGATAAAACTCGATGGCGCGTGCTTCGCGGTCGATTTCATTCAGGGACAAGCCCATGGCAACGCGCATGAAAAAAGCCTGGGGCAGCTCAATGCGGGTCTTGCCCACATGCAGGAAGTAACGGTCATACAAGGTTTGCAGACCGAGGTAATCGAACTTCAGGTCCTGCTCTGATTTGAGTGCGCCGGCCAGCTTTTTCAGATCGAACTGCAGCAGGCGTTCGTCCAGCAAGTCGTTTTCAACGCCCGTCTTGATGAACTGAGGGAAGTAGTCGACGTAAGCCTGCGCCATGTCGGCCGGAGCCACGTCTTTGCCCAGCACTTCCTTGGCAATGGTGTGAAACAGCAAACGGGCGGTGGCATAGGTGTAGTCAGGATCTTTCTCGATCAGGGTACGGGCTGCCAGCACGGATGCCTTGTAGACCTCTTCCATGGGCACACCGTCGTAAAGGTTGCGCATGGTCTCGGCCAAGATGGGCTCGGGGCGGATGTCGGCACCCAGGCCCGCGCATGCCGCGCGGATGATGTCTTCCAGACGACCCAAGTCCAGCGCCACGCGCTGGCCGTTGTCCATGACGTGCAGGGTAGGGGCCTGCGGTGCGGCTTGTGCCGACTTCTTGGCCCGTTCTTGCGTGCGCTTTTCACGGTACAGCACGTAGGCACGAGCGATTTCGTGATGGCCGCCGCGCATCAAGCCCAGCTCGACGTGGTCCTGCACGTCCTCAATGTGGAACGTGCCACCGCCGGGACGCGAGCGAACCAGCGCTCGTATGACGGCCTGGGTGAGGCTGTCGACGGTCTCGCGAACGCTGGCCGAAGCAGCGCCCTGGGTGCCGTGTACGGCCAGGAATGCCTTCATCATCGCCACGGCAATCTTGTTGGGCTCAAAAGGGACGACGGCGCCATTGCGACGGATGATTTGGTAGTGGCTCAGGGATTGGGTGCCAGCCGTCATTTCGTCTCGCTGGGGTGCTACGCCGGGTGCGTTGTGGAGAGGGGCGGGTGCGTTCAAAACGGTTTGCATGATTTCCTCGTTTTATGCCTAGAAAAATAGGGGCGCGCGGTGAGCCGTACGCTGGGGGAGCAATGGCCACGTCGTCGGACTGGGCGAGATTTTTCGCAATCAGTCCTGTTCGGCGTCACACTATATATGGTGTGTGTTTGTATCGCAAGCCACTACGGGTAGTGTATCGAGCGAATTTCTTCTGGCGATGCGGTTGACGCACCCTGATCAAAAAAATATATTTTTTTGATGGGTTTTTATGCAACAACCTCGGGAAAACACGGATCCTCCCAGCCCAGATTTTTCTGTAAGGCTGTCCAGTCAAAACCCGGGCCAGGGTCAGCTTTGCGACCCGGTGCAATGTGTTCATGCCCGGCTATCGTGGTGATGCCGTAACCCTGCTGAAGGGCCAGGCACAAAGATGTGAGCGCCTG
>JBJOJH010000171.1:0-6398 GCA_046046715.1 Pseudomonadota bacterium
GGGGCCTTGCGCTGGCCGGCTTGTGCACGGCGCTGGCTATGGTGCTGCCGATGCACAGCATCGAGCCTTTTCTTCTGATGCTGAGTTCGGTCTTTGTGCCGCTTTATGGCGTGCTGCTGGGGCGACTGTACGGTGCATCCGGCTCGATTCCACAGGCCCAGCGCGGGGTGTATCCAGTGGCGGCAGTGTTGTGGCTGGCAGGCGTGGCCCTGTACCACGGCTTGGTAGCCTGGGCGCCGCAATGGGGCGCCGCGTTGCCGACCTTGGGTGTGACCTTTGGTTTGGCCTGGCTTACAAGGCCACGCGCTGCATGACCTGTGGGGCGTAGCCGTGGTTGAGCGGGCCACTGCCTTGGCCCGTGCGCACCTTAGCGCCATGCTCCAGCGCGCCCCGCACGAATTGCCGTGCCGACTGCACAGCCTCTTGCAGTGACAGGCCGCGCGCCAGATATGCGGCGATAGCCGATGACAAGGTGCAACCAGTTCCGTGGGTGTTGGCTGTGGCGATGCGTGGGCTGCGCATCCACAGGGACAGGCCCGCGGTGGTCATCAGCAGATCGGCGACAGTGTCTCCTTCCAGATGGCCGCCCTTGAGCAGCACGGCGCGTGCGCCCATGGCCAGCAGCTGCTGTGCGGCGGCTTCCATGCTGGCTTCGTCTCGCAGCGGCCGACCGACCAGGTGGGCGGCCTCGTCTAAATTGGGCGTGATGAGGCAGGCTCGGGGAAACATCTCCCGAACCAGCACCTGGACGGCTGCTTGATCGATCAGCACGGCGCCGCTGGTGGCCACCATCACCGGATCGAACACCACCTGCGCCAGCCGATGGCGCTCAATGGCCTGGGCCACGGTGTGCACCGTGTCACTGGCGTGCAGCATGCCCACCTTGACCGCGTCCACGCCGATGTCTTCGACCACGGCGTCGATCTGGTCGGCCAGCATACTGCATGGGATGCCGTGGATGGACCGCACGCCGGTGGTGTTTTGGGCCGTGAGGGCGGTGATGGCTGTCATGCCAAAGCAGCCCAGTGCTGCGATGGTTTTCAGATCGGCCTGTATGCCTGCGCCACCACCGCTATCGGAGCCGGCAATGCTCAAAACGCGGGGGTAACGATAAGTACTTGATTCAGCGTGCATCGCACAAACTCCTGAGTGTGGTGGCCGCCGCCTTGGGGTCGGTGGCCGAGCAAATGGCACTCACCACGGCCAGACTGTCGGCGCCGGCGGCCAATACCTCGCGCGCGTTGCCAGCATGGATGCCGCCTATGGCCACCAGCGGCAGAGGCGTTTGCTTGCGCACGTCGCGAAGGCCGTTCAGACCCCAGGGCGCGTGGGTATCCGTCTTGGTGGGGGTGGCAAACACCGGGCTGACGCCCAGATAGTCCACCGGCAGTTGGCTCGCCAGTGCCACATCTGCAGCTGTTTCGACAGACCAACCGATGAAGACCTCTGGCGGCAGCAGCTTGCGGGCGCTGGCCACGGGCAGGTCCGACTGGCCCAGGTGCACACCGTGTGCACCACAGGCCAGGGCAATGTCCACCCGGTCGTTGATGATGAGCGCGATGCACTGCGGCGCCAGCAGAGCCGTCAGGGCGGCGGCCATCGCATGAAAGTCACGCGCGTTGGCCTGCTTCTCGCGCAGCTGCACGCAGGTCACGCCGCCATGCACCGCTGCCTGCACCACGTCGATCAATGTCCGCGAGCCCATGCTGGCCCGGTCCGTCACCAGGTACAGCCGCAGGCAGTCGCGCAGCCTGGCCGGATCTTTGAAGTTGTGGCTGGTCGACATCACTTCAAAAGATCGGTTGCCAGCCGAAGGCGCTTGAGCACGGTGGCTTCGTCCAGCAATTGCAACTCGTCCAGCATCAGCGCTGCCATGCTGCCCACGCCCTGCTGGCGACTGATGGCTTTTTCTGCGGCGATTTCGCCGGCCAGTCCCATCAAGGCCATGGCAGACACGGTGGCCCGCCATGCATCGGGCTGCACCACGCAAAACGCACCAATCAGCGCGGTGGCGGAGCAGCCAACGCCGGTGATTTTGGTCATCCACCTGTGCCCGTTGGACAGGCGTACCCAGCGTTGGCGGGCATCCACGATATGGTCAATTTCGCCGCTGACACAGACCACCCCACCGGTGCGTAAGGCCAGGGCTTGCGCCGAGCTCAGTGCGTCGCTGGCCTGGGCGCTGCTGTCCACACCGCGCGTGGCCACGCCAGAGCCGGCCACGCTCATGATTTCCGAGCCGTTACCTCGAATCACCGTGGGCGGGGCGGCCGCCATCACCGCCTCGATACTTTGGTTGCGGTAGGGCGTAGCACCCGCGCCCACAGGGTCAAGCACGATGGGGATGTTGCGCTTTTGGGCGACACCTGCGGCCAGCTTCATGCTGTCTATCCAGTAGGGCTCCAGGGTGCCGATGTTCAGCACCAGGGACTGCGCAATGCCGGCCATGGCGTGGACTTCTTCGTGCGCGTGTGCCATCACGGGCGATGCGCCGGCTGCCAGCAGCACGTTGGCATTGAAGTTCATCACCACGAAATTGGTGATGCTGTGAACCAGCGGCGAGCGCTCGCGCACTGCAGCAATATCGGACCAGATGTGGGAGGGGTTCAGCGTTGCGGTCATGCCATTCCTTGTGAAAAAGGGTGGACATGGGTGAACCAGCGGTGGGGCGTGCTTCCCTACGCTGGCATGACCCAGGTCAGGTTCAAAGAGTATTTCTCAGCCACCCGAAGGCGGCACCTCTAGCGAGCGGCGATTATGTCAGGTGCCTGCCCCGAGCGGTCAGGCTGTTGGTTCTTCAGGGGGCCGAGCCAGGGTCTGGCTCAGGAGTCGTTGAACTGCATCCACTGAGTCGACCTTGTATGGCGTCCAGCGTGCTGTAAAGCTGCTCGGCAATATCGGAGCCCATGTCGGCCTCCAGCTGGGTGTAGATGAGGTCGATTTGCGGCGCCAGTTTTTCTGCAAGTTGCTGGGACTTGGCCGAGGGAGACACCAAAACCCGGCGCTGATCGCCCTCTAGTCGCTGGCGCTTGACCAGGCCCAGATCCTCCATCCGCCCCAATATGCCCACCAGGCTGGCACTGGAGAGGCAGCAGAACTCACCGATTTGCCGGGGTTCAAGTGAACCTTCGCTCAGTAGCGCCCTGAGTACCCGCCATTGTTGTTCTGTGACGCCGGCTTCGTTGAGCATGGGGCGAAAACGCGCCATGACCAGCTCACGCACCTGCAGCAGCAGTAAGGGCAGATTGCGACGGGAAACAGGCGCATGGGACATCGGCATGGCGGGATTATTAGACATGGACGCCGTATCCCCTTGACTCACTTGCATGCAAGCCATCAAAATCACTCACATATAAGTGTATTGTGTGAGTTCCACTCCTTTCGCCCATAAATCCATGATCGCTCAAGCCTGCCTCAGTTGTGATGTCCCCCCCTGGCGGCTGTCCGGAACAGTCTATGGTGCGCTGCTGAACCACACGCCACAGCTGCTTGCAATGGGTGCGGCCGTGAACGCCGCCCCCTACAAAGCAGCGCCTCAACATCCGGTGCTGCAAGTGCGGCCCCGCAACACCTTGCGCTCTACTGGTGCCCGGGTGGAGGTTCCTGCCGACCCCGGCCGGGTGGAGATTGGTGTTTCTTTGGGCATCGTCATCGGGCGTACGGCCTGCCGGGTGGCGCGTGCCGACGCGACCAGCTTCATCTCGGGCTATCTGGTGGCGGCCGACCTCAGCCTGCCTTGTGACAGCCACTACCGCCCCGCAGTGCGCATGAAGGCGCGCGATGGCTTTACGGTGCTCGGGCCGGTGACCGCCGCAGAGCGGGTCGCGAATCCCGATGCGTTGCTAGGCCGCGTTGTGATCGATGGGCAAGAGGTTTTTAGCGGTAACACGGGCGAGCGGGTGCGCAGCGTCGCCGAGCTTGTAAAGGCTGTAACCGAGTTCATGACGCTGCAGGCTGGCGACGTGCTTTTGCTGGGGGCCAGTACGCCCGCGCCGCAAGCGTACGCAGGTCAGAGCGTGACGATGGGTCTGGAAGGCTTGGGTACCGTGACCTTTTCGTTGGTGCCTGAGCCAGCGGCTGGCTTGGCCCGAGCCAATACAGTGCCTGGCAAAGAGCCCAAGGCCAACACGCCCACGGCCCGTGTGGCCTATGCGGGTGCGATACACACGGCGTTTCCTCACCCACAGGGTGTGCAGCTGACCGACGGTCGGGTGCTCAGCGAGGACGCTGTGCAATGGCTCCCGCCGTTTGAGGTGGGCACCATCCTGGCGCTGGGTCTGAACTACGCCGATCACCTGAAGGAACTGAGCAAAGAGCTCACCGTCACGGCCAAGGATGAGCCACTGGTTTTTTTGAAAGGTCCAGGTTCACTGGTGGGGCACCGGGGACAGACGCGCCGCCCGGCAGGCGTAGCTTTCATGCATTACGAGTGCGAGTTGGCGGTGGTGATCGGCCAAACGGCGCGCCACGTCAAGCGAGAAGATGCGATGGCCTGCGTGGCGGGCTACACGGTCTGTAACGACTACGCCATCCGCGACTATCTTGAAAACTGGTACCGACCCAATCTGCGCGTCAAGAATCGCGACGGCGCCACCGCGCTGGGCCCATGGCTGGTGCCCGCCAGCGCCGTGCCCGATCCTCATGCCCTGACCCTGCGCACCTATGTCAACGGCCAGCTCACCCAGCAGGGCAGCACTGCCAATATGGTCAACGACATCCAGGCACTGATTGAATATCTCAGCAGTTTCATGACCCTGCAGGCGGGCGATGTCATCCTCACCGGCACGCCCGAAGGCGTGATCAACGTTAACGTTGGCGATGAAGTGGTGTGCGAGATCGAAGGCATTGGTCGATTGCACAACACCCTGGTGGGCGATGGCCCATTCGGCCGTTAAGGCCCGCCCTAGCCTGGCCAACACCCCCCAACAACCCCAACAACCCCAACAACCCCATGCAGAAAGCTCTTTCATGCGCATCGACCATCTGATCAACGGCAAGTCCGTGCCCAGCGCCAGCTATTTTGAAACTGTCAATCCAGCCACCCAGGACGTGCTGGCAGAGGTGGCATCGGGCGGTGCCGAAGAAGTCAACGCCGCTGTGCAGGCCGCCAAAGACGCATTTCCTGCCTGGGCCGGCATGCCCGCACCTGAGCGTGCCAAAAAGATCCGGGCCCTGGGCGACTTGATTGCCCGGCATGTGCCGGAGATCGCACGCACCGAAACCCAGGACACTGGGCAGGTCATCGCACAAACTGGCAAGCAACTGGTGCCCCGTGCTGCGGACAACTTCAATTATTTTGCCGAGATGTGTGTGCGGGTGGACGGCCACACCTACCCCACCCCCACGCACCTGAACTACACCTTGTTCCACCCGGTCGGGGTGTGCGCCCTGATCAGCCCCTGGAACGTGCCTTTCATGACCGCGACCTGGAAGGTGGCGCCCTGCTTGGCCTTTGGTAACACGGCGGTGCTCAAGATGAGCGAGCTCTCACCCATGACCGCCGCGCGGCTGGGCGAGCTGGCGCTGGAGGCGGGCATTCCTGCAGGTGTGCTGAACATCGTGCATGGCTACGGCAAGGACGCGGGTGAGCCTCTGTGCGCCCACCCGGACGTGCGTGCCATCAGCTTCACCGGCTCTACCGCCACGGGCAACCGCATCGTGCAGGCGGCGGGCCTCAAGAAGTTCAGCATGGAGCTGGGCGGCAAGAGCCCTTTTGTGATCTTTGCCGATGCAGACCTGGACCGCGCACTCGACGCCGCCGTCTTCATGATCTTCAGCAACAACGGCGAGCGCTGCACCGCGGGCAGCCGCATCCTGGTGCAAAAGAGCATCTACGCCGACTTTTGCGCCAAATTTGCCGAGCGCGCCCGGCGCATCACGGTTGGTGACCCGCTGGATGAAAAAACCATCATCGGCCCCATGATCAGCCAGGCCCACCTGGCCAAAGTGCGCAGCTACATCGACCTGGGCCCGAAGGAGGGCGCCACCCTCTTGTGCGGCGGCCTGGATGCGCCCGACCTGCCAGCCCACCTGCAAAAGGGCAACTTCGTCAAACCCACCGTGTTTGCCGACGTGGACAACCGCATGCGCATTGCCCAGGATGAAATCTTTGGCCCGGTGGCCTGCCTTATTCCGTTTCAGGACGAGGCCGAGGCCATCCGCCTGGCCAACGACATTCAATACGGTCTATCGAGCTATGTCTGGACCGAAAACATTGGCAAGGCCCATCGCGTTGCTGCCGCCATCGAGGCCGGCATGTGCTTTGTGAACAGCCAGAACGTGCGCGATTTGCGCCAGCCCTTCGGCGGCACCAAGGCCAGCGGCACCGGGCGCGAGGGCGGCACCTGGAGCTACGAAGTGTTTCTGGAGCCCAAGAACATCGCCGTGTCCATGGGGTC
>JBJOJH010000172.1:0-4776 GCA_046046715.1 Pseudomonadota bacterium
CCCGGGTCAACATCCAGCGCGGATTCCTGCAGTTTTTCCCGCCCGAGATCATGGGTGCGCATGTGGGCACGGCCCCGGCGCACACCACTGGTCGCACGCAAAACATGGCTTTTCGGGCCGCAGTGGCGCTGCCCGGCCACTTGGGCGTGGAGCTGGACGTACGCCATCTCGATGAGAAAGACACCGCCGAGCTGCGTCACTGGATCAGCCTTTACAAGCAGCTGCGCGAGCGCCTGCACCGGGGCCAGGTCTGGCGTGGCAGTGTCGATGACGGCCTGGTCTGGCAAGCCCATGGCGAGCCGGATGCCAAGGATGTGCTGCTGCTCGTCTACCGGGTGGCGCCCACCTCGCACCGCTACACGCCCACGCTGCGCCTGCCCATGCTGGACACCCAGGCTCGGTACCGGGTGCGCGAACTGTTGCCCGAGGGCACGGTGCGCGCCAGCGGCCCACACCACACGGCACCCTTCTTTGATGCCCTCAACACCCCCGAGGGCCTGAGCCTGGATGGCGCCTGGCTGGCCCAGGCTGGCCTGCCCCTGCCGCGGGCACAGGCCGAGACCGCTTTCATCGTGCACCTGGAACGAGAATAGATTCATGAACATCCTCGTGACTGGCGGCGCCGGCTATATCGGCAGCCACACCACCTTGCAACTGCTCCAGGCCGGTTTGAACCCGGTGGTGCTGGACAACTTCTGCAATAGCAAGCCCGCCGTGCTGGAACGCATCGCCCGGCTCGCAGGTCGCGCCCCCACCCTGGTGCAGGGCGATATTCGCAATGCCCAGCTATTGGCGCGGGTGCTGCGGGACCACGCCATCGACGCCGTCATCCACTTCGCAGGGCTCAAGGCGGTGGGCGAATCGGTCGCCCAGCCGCTGGCTTACTACGACAACAATGTGTACGGCACCCAGGTACTGCTCACAGCCATGCGCGAGGCAGGCGTGCGCACCCTGGTGTTCAGCTCGTCAGCCACGGTTTATGCCGAATCCACGGTCATGCCGCTGCGCGAAGACGCGGCACTGGCCCCCAGCAACCCCTACGGCCGCACCAAGCTGATGGTCGAGCAGATGCTGGCCGACGTGGTGGCCAGCGAACCGGGTTGGTCCATGACCGCCCTGCGCTACTTCAACCCGGTGGGTGCGCATGACAGCGGCCTGATGGGCGAAGACCCGCAAGGCGTGCCCAACAACCTGATGCCCTTCATCGCCCAGGTGGCGGTGGGTCGGCGCGCGGCGCTGCAGGTCTTTGGCAACGATTACCCCACCGTGGACGGCACCGGCGTGCGTGACTACATCCATGTGATGGACCTGGCCGAGGGCCATCTGGCCGCCTTGCGCCACGGCCATGGCCATGCCGGCCTACACACCTACAACCTGGGCGCTGGCCACGGTCACAGCGTGTTGCAGATGCTGGCCGCCTTCAGCCAGGCCTGCGGACGCGAACTGCCCCACACCGTGGCCCCGCGGCGTGCCGGCGACCTGGCCGCTTACTGGGCTGACCCGACCAAAGCAGCTGTCGAGCTGGGCTGGCGCGTGACTCGGGGCCTGGATCAGATGTGCACCGACACCTGGCGCTGGCAATCCCATCATCCTGAAGGCTACTGACCCATGGGCGCGCTTTTTGATCCCACACAGCACTCCCACCGCCGCCGCAACCCGCTGACCGGGCAATGGGTGCTGGTGTCGCCGCACCGTGCGCTGCGCCCCTGGCAGGGTCAGCAGGAAAGCACGGCAGCAGACGAACGCCTGCGCTACGACAGAGCTTGCTACCTCTGCGCGGGCAACACGCGGGTCAGCGGCGATGTGAACCCCGCCTACACCGGCACTTTTGTGTTCACCAATGACCACGCCGCACTGCTGCCGCAGGTGCCTGCATCCCCGCCCGGTACCGACCCCTTGTTTCAGCAACATGAGGCACGGGGCACCAGCCGGGTGGTCTGCTTTTCGCCCGACCACAGCCTGACCTTGCCCGAAATGAGCCTGTCTGCCATCGCCGGAGTGATCGACACCTGGTGCGATCAGACCACCGAGCTGGGCCAGACCCATGCCTGGGTGCAGGTGTTCGAGAACAAGGGCGCCATCATGGGCTGCTCACAGCCGCATCCGCACGGCCAGATCTGGGCCACCGGCCACCTGCCCAACGAAGCGGCCACCGAAGACCGCCATCAGCGCGACTACCTGGCTCAGCATGGTCGGCCCCTTCTGCTGGAAGTGGCCGAGCGTGAGGCCAACGGCCCACGCGTGGTGGTGCAGACCGAGCACTGGCTGGCCATCGTGCCTTACTGGGCCACCTGGCCTTTTGAGACCCTGTTGTTGCCGCGTTTTGCAGTGCAGCAGATGCCACAGCTCCCTACCGAGCAGCGCGCGGATTTGGCGCGGGCTCTGCAAGAGCTCACTACCCGCTACGACAACCTGTTCCAAACCAGCTTTCCGTACTCCATGGGCTGGCACGGCGCGCCTTTTGACGGCCAGGACCCAAGCGCCTGGCAGCTGCACGCCCACTTTTACCCGCCACTGCTGCGCTCGGCCACGGTGCGCAAGTTCATGGTCGGCTTCGAAATGCTGGCCGAAGCACAGCGCGACCTCACTCCCGAACAAGCCGCCGAGCGCCTTCGGGCGCAAGCCACGGTGCATTACCGCCAAGCCTGAAGGCTCACTGGCGCGACCCGTTCTCCTTTTGTATCCAAGCCATGTTTCATTCCCCACTGTATGACCGTGTCCAGACCGCCTTTGCGCAGCACCTCGACGGCGTGCCCAGCACCTGGGTGCAAGCGCCCGGTCGCGTCAATCTGATCGGCGAGCACACCGACTACAACGACGGCTTTGTGCTGCCCTGCGCCATCGACTATCACACGTTGATCGCCGCCCGGCCACGCAGTGATCGCCAGGTGCGGGTGCTGGCCTGCGACATGGGCCAGGCGCTGGACCTGTTTTCGCTGGACGAGCCGATCATTTCGCGCGCCGATGCCCTGTGGGCCAACTATGTGCGCGGCGTGGTCAAGCTCCTGCGCGAAGCCGGTCATGCCTTGCAAGGCCTGGACCTGGCCATCGCCGGCAACGTGCCGCAGGGGGCGGGCCTGTCCTCGTCAGCTTCTCTGGAAGTGGCGGTAGGCCAGACCTTCAAGCAGGTGTGCGGGCTGGACCTGTCGGCCACCGCCCTGGCGCAACTGGCTCAGCGGGCCGAGAACGACTTTGTGGGATGCAACTGCGGCATCATGGACCAGCTGATTTCGGCCCGGGGCGAAGCTGGGCACGCCCTGCTGATCGACTGCCGCAGTCTGGACACCCGCTCGGTGCCTGTAACCGAGGGCGTGGCGGTGATGATTGTTCACTCGCGGGTGCGGCGCGGCCTGGTGGAAAGCGAATACAACACCCGTCGCGCTCAATGCGAAGCGGCCGCCCGGCATTACCAGGTGCCAGCGTTGCGTGACCTCAGCCTGGCGCGCCTGTGGGCCGACGCCGCCGGGCTCGACGCCACCGTGCTGCGCCGGGCGCGACACATCGTGACCGAGAACCAGCGTACGCTGGATGCGGCGGCAGCGCTGTCTGCAGGAGACCTCACCCGTCTGGGTGCACTGATGGCGCAGTCTCATGCATCCATGCGCGATGACTTTGACATCACCGTACCGGCCATCGACCAGCTGGTGGCCATTGCGCAGCAGGCCATCGGCACAGAAGGCGGTGCCCGCATGACCGGCGGTGGCTTTGGTGGCTGCATCGTGGCGGTGTTGCCCGAGGCCCGGGTACCAGCCGTGCGAACAGCCATCGAAACGCAGTACCGTTCGCCCGAGGGAGAGCCAGCCCACATCTACGTTTGCCACGCTTCAGCGGGCGCAGGAGTGGTGTAAGACTTGGTCCGCCTGCACCTCGTTCCCGAACGGAATCAGGCAGAGAGTCAGGGGTCTTTTCTGGCGATCAGACGCGAATGCGCAAGCGCATAATTCTGGGATGGCTACCAAGCTGGTTGAAGTACCGCCCGACTCGATCCGTATCGGATCCCCCTTGCCCTTCGCTGTACGCAGCGAGGATGGCACCCTGCTGGCCCACAAGGGCTATGTGATCACCTCGCGTGAGGACTTGGAAACCATTCTGGACAGGGGTTTGACGTTTTACGTGGATGCCGCCGAGCTCGAAGGTGCCCGGCGTGCCTACGTCAGTCAGCTGTACGACCTGGTGCGCGAGGAGCAACCGCTGGGTCGCATTGCCGAAACCGGCTTTGACGCCCTGCTGGCCCACACCAAGCGCAACACCGCCGAAGACGACGATGATTCCGACTCACCTGACTGGCTGGACCTGCAGGAGCAGGCCAATCTGTTGCTGCGCGACAACCATCCGGCCACCTTTTTGCATCGGGTCGAAAGCATCGTGGGGCGCTTGTTCAAGTACATCCGTCGCAATTCCGACGGCGCCCTGTTTGCCCTGATTTACCTGTCGGCCGCAGAGGTCAAGCGTTACAGCGCAACCCACTCGCTGCTGGTCAGCGCCATCTGCTGCATGGCCGCGCGCGATGTGCTGAAGTGGCCCGCCAAGGAGCAGGTGCTGATCTGCGAGGCCGCGCTCACCATGAACCTGGGCATGACCGACCTGCAGGACCGGCTGGCCCAGCAAGCCGAGCCGCTGTCGCCCTTGCAACGTCAGCAGGTGGACAGTCATCCCCAAAAGAGCTGCGACATGCTGCGCCAGCGCGGCGTGACCCAGGCTGACTGGCTGGAGGCGGTTCTGCACCATCACACGCGTGTACCCGGTCCGCTGGAGGGCCGATCAACCGGCCAGCGC
>JBJOJH010000173.1:0-2979 GCA_046046715.1 Pseudomonadota bacterium
GCGCGGCGCTTGTGATCCACTGCTTCTGACACTTCGTTGTTTATTTCTTAACCATAACCCTGGAGACTTTTAACACCATGAACTTCCTGAACTCATACAAATTTGGAAATGAATTGACGGAAATCCTCATCGAAGGCACCAACCCCTACGCCGCGCAGCTATTGACCGTAGCAGACGTCGACAGCTTTCGCAACGAGCTCGCAATGGGCGAGAAACTGGCAGCCTACGTTGCAGGGCGCGTAGTGGGTTCCGGCCGTGGCATCTGGGTGCTGAGCAGCACCAGTGTGCTGCTTCGTGGCCATGGTGTCAGCACGACGACCACCCGCATCCGACTTACTGACATCACCCGTGCCGAATGCGAGAAAGGCAAATATGGCCACACGCTACGACTCGAAGCCGCTGGGCGCAAGTTCAGTCTGTACGGTACCTCGCACACGCTGGCGGTGTCGTTTTTCAGGATTTTGGCCAAGCAAGTGCCTACGCTCGGACTGGAGCTCCCTGGCCCCCTGTCGCCCGAGCAGGCACTGCGTGCGGTGCATTGTTTCAAAGATGCCTCGCTGCGTGCACAACCGATGACGGAAGGGGCTACGCTGGCAGGCGAGGCCCTGCTTCAGCTGGTGAAGGAATCGTCAGAGCTGGGCATGATCCTGCCTAGCGAGCAGGCAGACATACATGCCCACGTATGGGCAGCGCCGCGTGCCGTGGTTGCCTGAGCGGCGCCGCCATTCATACGCCCCTGCGGGAGGGGGTGAAGGGGGTTGTAGAGACTCGGTTTGATTGACTTTGATGCGGTGCAACTGACCACAATTCCGAGCCACTTGATTGGGCACAGAAAACATAAAGCCCGAACCGTTGCCAGTTCGGGCTTTGTCGGGATAGCTCGGATGTTGACTCTACTTACGTGCCGGCGGCAAATCTGTACAGCTGCCGTGCGCCACTTCCGCCGCCATGCCGATACTTTCGCCCAGCGTAGGGTGGGGGTGGATAGTTTTGCCGATGTCTACGGCATCTGCGCCCATCTCAATGGCCAGAGCAATCTCGCCGATCATGTCACCGGCGTGAGTGCCGACCATGCCGCCACCCAGGATCTTGCCGTGGCCATGAGCTTCGGGGCTGTCGTCAAACAGCAACTTGGTGAAGCCCTCGTCGCGGCCATTGGCGATTGCGCGGCCTGAAGCTGTCCAGGGGAACAGGCCCTTCTTGACCTTGATACCTTGAGCCTTGGCCTGGTCTTCGGTGAGACCCACCCAAGCCACTTCGGGGTCGGTATAAGCCACGCTGGGGATCACGCGGGCATTGAACGCGGCAGCTGCCAGCTCCTTGTTGCCCTGCAGTTCGCCGGCAATGACTTCGGCCGCCACATGCGCCTCGTGCACAGCCTTGTGCGCCAACATGGGCTGACCCACCACGTCGCCGATGGCAAAAATGTGCGGCACATTGGTGCGCATCTGGATGTCGACGTTGATGAAGCCACGATCGGTCACCGCCACGCCAGCCTTGTCGGCGGCAATTTTCTTGCCGTTGGGCGTGCGGCCCACGGCCTGCAGTACCAGGTCGTAAGTGCCTTCGCTCTTGGTGCCGTCCAGGCCTTCAAACTGCACCTTGATGCCTTCAGGTGTGGCTTGCGCGCCCACGGTTTTGGTCTTGAGCATGATGTTGTCAAAGCGTGGCGCATTCATCTTTTGCCAGACTTTGACCAGATCCCGGTCTGCACCTTGCATAAGACCGTCCATCATTTCCACCACGTCCAAACGTGCGCCCAGCGTGCTGTACACCGTGCCCATTTCCAGACCAATGATGCCGCCACCGACGATCAGCATCTTTTTGGGAACTTCCTTGAGGGCCAGTGCGCCGGTGGAATCGACCACGCGCTCGTCATTGGGCATAAAGGGCAAGCGCACGGCCTGGCTGCCTGCGGCGATGATGCAGTTCTTGAAGGCAACAACCTTCTTGGTGCCGGTTTTTTCTTGCCCGGTGCCGCTGGTTTCCTCGACTTCAACGTGGTTGGCGCCTACAAACGTGCCGTAGCCGCGAACGGTGGTGACCTTGCGCATCTTGGCCATGGCCGCCAAGCCACCGGTGAGTTTGCCGATGACTTTTTCCTTGTGACCACGCAGTTTGTCGATGTTCAGTGTGGGCGCACCAAACTCCACGCCCAGGTCACCCAGGTGACTGACTTCGTCCATGACGGCAGCCACATGCAGCAGGGCCTTGGAAGGGATGCAACCCACGTTCAAACACACACCACCCAGAGTGGCGTAACGCTCGACGATCACAACCTTCAGGCCCAGATCGGCGGCGCGAAACGCTGCCGAGTAACCCCCAGGGCCGGCGCCAAGCACCAGCACATCGCACTCGATGTCCGCGGTGCCGCCGAAGCTCGAGGCGGTGGGTGCAGGTGCGGCCACGACGGCAGCAGGAGCCGCAGCCGCTGGTGCAGGGGCAGCCGCAGGTGCGGGTGCAGCCGCGGCTGATGGCGCCTGCGCAGCAGACTCACCGGCCACTTCGAGCGTCAGAACCACAGAGCCTTGCTTGACCTTGTCGCCCAGCTTGACCTTGAGCTCTTTCACCACGCCGGCAGCGCTAGATGGAATCTCCATCGAGGCCTTGTCGGACTCCACTGTGATCAGGCTTTGCTCAGCCTTGATGGTGTCGCCGGGTTTGACCAGCAACTCGATCACCGCCACTTCATCGAAGTCGCCGATGTCAGGAACTTGAATGTCTATCAGTGCCATGAATGTCTCCGATTAGAGCAACACGCGGCGGAAGTCGCCGAGGATCTGGCCCAGATAAGCGTTGAAACGAGCAGCGGCAGCGCCGTCGATCACGCGGTGATCCCAGGTCAGGCTCAGCGGCAACATCAGGCGCGGCTGGAACGCCTTGCCGTCCCACTTGGGCTCGATCTGGCTCTTGCACACACCCAGAATTGCTACTTCAGGCGCATTGATGATGGGCGTGAAGTAACGACCACCGATGCCA
>JBJOJH010000174.1:0-5531 GCA_046046715.1 Pseudomonadota bacterium
CGCATCACCCGCGATGAGGTTTACATCGCCGACGAGGCCTTCTTTACCGGCACGGCAGCTGAAGTAACCCCGATCCGCGAACTCGACCGGATCGAGATCGGCTCCGGTAGCCGTGGTCCCATCACCGAAAAAATCCAGAGCGCGTTCTTTGACATCGTCAATGGCCGCAATCCCACATACGCCCACTGGCTCAGCCCGGTTTAAGGCCTCGCCCGTCCTGGATCAAGATCATGAGCAAATCTTTTCTCGTTGAATTGCTGGCCAAAGACCTGAACCATCAGGGCGGCGTGCACTGCCCCAGCGCCCATGCCGACATGAAGCTCTGGAACAGCCACCCCAAGGTCTACCTGGACGTGGCCCGTACCGGTGAGGCCCGCTGCCCCTACTGCGGCACGGTGTACACCTTGAAGGCCGGCGAGCATTTCGCCAGTCATCACTGACCCCTTTCAACGCACAGGTCAAAAAAAAGCCACCTTGCGGTGGCTTAAAGAGTCCTGCTAGGGACATCGTTGGAGACAAATAAAAATAATCTTTGACTGTGTTACAGCAGTGACGAGACTTTACGAGTTGCTTGTCATTTTGACCATCCCCCATTTGGGGGATAAGCTTTGTTAAGGTTGAGTTTTTCGACCCTGGGTGCTGTTTTCAGACGGGCTGGGCCGGCAGACGCAGCACAAAACACGCACCCCCACCTGCTCTGGGCTCACAGACCACGGTGCCACCATGGCGGGTCGTGATGGACTTCACCAAGGCCAGCCCCAGGCCCACGCCGCCATCTCGCTCGGTCGCTCCGGGCAGACGATAAAAGGGCTCAAAGATCCGCTCGACCAGATCAGCTGGCACACCTGGCCCGCGGTCGCATACCCGCACCACTACCCAGGTGCCTGGTGGCGTGCCTGCGGCCCGGGCTGGCGCTGATATGGCTGTGTCTCGCTCCAGGCCCAGCTGAAGGCTGACTTCACCTGCGCCATGGCGGCGGGCGTTTTCCAGCAAATTGCGCATGACCCTGCGCAGCAGCTTGCTCACGCCTCGCACCTGCAGTGCCTCCGGCGGCGTGTTTTCGGGCTCTACAGCCAGCTCGGCCTGGGTTCGGGCACATTCTTCGGCGGCCATGCCCAACACATCCACGGTTTCGACGGTGCCTATGTCGGCCTCCTGGGCGTCCAGGCGACTGGCCAGCAGGATTTCCTCGATCAATTGGTCCAGTTCGCCGATGTTGCGGGTGATTTCGGCTTTCCAGGGGCTGGCGGTGTCGTTCTGGATCAGCTCCAGCCCCAGGCGGATGCGCGCCAGCGGTGTACGCAGTTCGTGCGAGGCATTGGCCAGCAGCGATTTCTGCGAGGCCAGCAGGGCTTCCTGCGCCTTCAGCAAATCGTCCCGCGACTTGAGCAGAGTCTGAATGCGGTCGGCCGCGTGATTGAAGCGCTGCGCCAAAAATGCCACCTCATCGTCACCTCTGACCGGTACGCGCGCATTCAAATCGCCGTTGCCCCATCGCTCCACACTGTTTTGCAGCCGTTCCAGTCGACGGGTGAGCTTGCGAACAATAGGGTAAGTTCCCAGAGCCACGGCCACGCCCACCAGTGCCAGCATCCAGAAAAAGCCGAAGGGCGGCTTGGCCCAGAATGGCTTGGGCCCACGCGGCAAGTGCATGAGCAGGGTATGGCCGTCATCCATGCGCACCAAAAACTCGGGGCCGTTGCCCGGGGCCTCGGTTATGCCGGTACCTTCCTCGCCACGCTCGCTGTCCCGTCTGTGCATATGCCCAGGCCTGGGCCGCCCTTGGCCGATGACTTGGCCGCTGATGTCTCTGATCACCACGTCGCGCAGGGGGGGCTCGGTGCTGAGGTGCCAAATCCAGCCTACCAGCAGCGTCAGAACGGCCACGGTCAAGAGCACGGCCAGCCAGATGCGCACATAGAGATGCTTGAACATCACTCAGTCCTGCTGGCGTGCAAACACATAGCCCACGCCACGCACGGTGAGGATGCGCTTGGGGTTCTTGGCATCCACCTCAATGGCCGCGCGGATGCGGCCCATGTGCACATCGATCGAGCGGTCAAAGGCATCCAGCTCCCGCCCTCGCACCGCTTCCATGATCTGGTCACGGGACAGGACCCGGCCTGCACGTTCGGCCAAGGCCACCAGCAAGTCAAATTGGTAGCTGGTCAAATCCGCCGCCTCCTGGCCCACAGTCACCGTGCGCGCGTCCCGGTCGATGTGCATGCTGCCAAACACCAGGGCCTTGCTGTTGGCGGGCGCAGTGCCGCCATCGCCGCGCCGGCGCAACACGGCCCGGATGCGGGCCAGCAGTTCGCGTGGCTCAAAGGGCTTGGGCAGGTAATCGTCAGCGCCGATTTCCAGGCCGATGATGCGGTCCATGGGGTCGCCCTTGGCGGTCAGCATCAGCACCGGCAGGCGGGCCACTTCGCCGGGCATGGCGCGGATGCGCCGGCACACCTCCAGACCGTCCAGGTCGGGCAGCATCAGGTCCAGAATCACCAGCTCGGGGGTCGGGGACGCTGAAGATGCACTGTCTTGCAAAAGGCGCAAGCCGGTGGTGGCGTCCGGGGCGTGGGCCACCACATAGCCCGACTGCCCCAGGTACTGGGCCACCATGCCCGCCAGCCGGGCATCGTCCTCGATCATCAACAGGTGTTGGCTCATGGCAAGAGTGTGGCAAGACGCCTGCAACGCAGCTTGAAGCTGCGGTAAAGAAAGGTAAATCTGGCCCTGCCTAGCTGTTGCGGGCGTGGCGCCCCGCCAGCCAGATCAGCAAGAGCACCGGCAACCCCAGAAAGGCGGTGGCGGTGAAAAACGACTCGTAGCCAAATGTGTCCACATAGCGCCCTGAGTAGCCGGCCAGGAACTTGGGCAAGAGCAGCATCATCGAGCTGAACAGCGCGTATTGCGTGGCCGAATACTGCACATTGGTCAGGCTCGACAGATAAGCGATGAAGGCCGCAGACGCAATGCCGCTGGAGAGGTTGTCCGCCGAGATCACAAAGATCAGCTTGGTGACGTCGTGACCCTGGCCCCCCAGCCAGGCAAAGAGCAGGTTGCTGGCGGCACTGAGCACGGCGCCCAGCATGAGCACGCGCATCATGCCCAGACGCATGGAAAGTACCCCGCCCACAAAAGCGCCCACCAGCGTCATGATGACGCCGTAGACCTTGGTCACAGCGGCCACTTCATCCTTGGTGTAGCCCATGTCCACATAAAAGGGGTTGGCCATGATGCCCATCACCACGTCGCTGATGCGGTAGACCGCAATCAGCGACAAGATCAGGGCCGCTTGCCACCGGTACCGTTTGATGAAATCGGCAAATGGATCGATGAGAGCGCCCTGCAACCACTCGGCGGCGTTCTTGGCGGGCGGCAATTCGCGGCCAGCGGGCTCGGGCGAAAACAGCACTGTCAATACGCCCAGGGCCATGCTGGCGGCCATCACCAGGTAAGCGGTTTGCCAGGCGGCGTGCTGGTAGGCGTTGATGTCGGCCACTTCCGCCCGCGCCGCCAGCCACAGCACACCGGCACCCGCCCAGATCATGGCCAGGCGATAGCCGGTCTGGTAAGCGGCGGCCAGGGCCGGTTGACGGTTGACGTCGGCGGATTCGATGCGAAAGGCGTCCAGTGCAATGTCCTGGGTGGCGGAGCCAAAAGCCACGATCAGCGCACACCACACCACGGGCTGCAGCGCCAACTTGGGGTCGGTCAGGGCCATGCCGCACAGCCCGGCCATGATGGCGAGCTGCGACGACAGCAGCCAGCTGCGCCGCCGGCCCAGCCAGCGGGTCAGTATCGGCAAGGGCATGCGGTCCACTAGTGGTGCCCACACCCATTTGAAGCCATAGGCCAGGCCCACCCAGCTGAGGTAGCCAATGGTGGTGCGGTCGATGCCCGCCTCGCGCAGCCAGAAGCTCAGGGTGCCCAACACCAGCAGCAAGGGCAGACCGGCTGAAAAGCCCAGCAACAACATGCGCACGGTGGGCGGTTCCAGGTACACCCGCAAGGTAGCTTGCCAACTGGGGCGCGGTGAGGTGTTCGTGGAGGCGGCTTCGTGCGTGTCGGTGCTCATCTGGGAATAATACGCGTTGGGCTCGCTACCTCGAGTCGTCAACATCACATCAAGGCTCGTATCCATGTCTTCTGGTTTGTGGGGTTCTATGCAAGGGTGCAGCGCCGGGCGTGTGGCCGTGCTGTCACTGGTTGGCCTGCTGCTCAGTGCCGGGTTGCCGGTGGCTGCGCGCGACGGTGTACAAGTGGGGCAAAACTCTGCCTTCAGCCGCTTGGTGCCGGCTGAGCAAATCGAGAGCTCCTCGTCCCTGCAATACAGCCAGATGTTGCAGCAAGCGGATGAAAAAAACGCGCTGGCTGGCAAGGATCACCCGCAGCTCAAACGGCTGCGGGCTATAGCCGACAAGATCATTCCGTACAGCCTCGACTGGAACCCCCGTGCCCGGGGCTGGAAGTGGGAGGTGAACCTGATCGGCTCCAGGCAGCTCAATGCGTTTTGCATGCCGGGCGGCAAGATCGTTTTTTACACCGGCATCCTGGATCAGCTCAAGCTGACCGATGATGAGGTGGCGATGATCATGGGCCACGAGATTGCCCATGCCTTGCGTGAGCATGCCCGCGAGCGCATGGGCAAGAGCACGGCGACCAACATCGGCGTAGGTTTACTTAGCCAGGTGCTGGGTCTGGGCCAGGTGGGCCAAACCGTGACCAACTACGGCGCCCAGCTGCTCACCCTCAAGTTTGGCCGGGAAGACGAGTCGGAGGCCGATCTGGTCGGCATGGAACTGGCGGCCCGAGCCGGTTTTGATCCGCGTGCCGGTGTCACGCTGTGGCAAAAAATGGGCGCCGCCAGCAAGGGCGCGCCACCCCAGTGGCTCAGCACCCACCCCTCGGGCAACACCCGCATCGCCGACATCGAGGCCAACCTGCCCAAGGTGATGCCCTTGTATGAGCAGGCCTTGCTGAAGTCAGCCCAGTAGTCTGTCGGTGTAATCATTCGCCTTGGTAGGATGCCTGCGACGGCGGTGAAGTGGGTCACCAGCCTTACCCCGATACCTACAACACGAGGCAGACAACGATGGACTCCAAAAAATACCCGTTTCGGCGCAGCCAGGCCTGGTTTGGCAAGGACGACCGCGATGGTTTTGTGTACCGTAGCTGGATCAAAAACCAGGGCTACCCGCATGACGAGTTTGATGGCCGTCCGGTCATCGGTATCTGCAATACCTGGAGCGAGCTGACGCCTTGCAACGGGCACTTCCGGGAGCTGGCCGAATTTGTGAAGCGTGGTGTGTACGAAGCTGGTGGTTTTCCGCTCGAATTTCCGGTGATGTCGCTGGGCGAGACCCAGCTGCGCCCCACCGCCATGCTGTTTCGCAACCTGGCCAGCATGGACGTTGAGGAGTCGATCCGTGGCAATCCGATCGACGGTGTGGTGCTGCTGATGGGCTGCGACAAGACCACACCTTCCTTGTTGATGGGAGCCGCCAGTTGCGACCTGCCCACCATAGGCC
>JBJOJH010000175.1:0-2784 GCA_046046715.1 Pseudomonadota bacterium
GCCGGCCCGAATCCTCTGTGTCCGACGAGCGCCTGCTGCGCGAGCGGCTTCAGCGCTCGGGCTACCTGGCCGATGAAGACCTGGCCACCACCGTGTGGCTGGCGTCCTGTCTGCAGCGCCCCTTGTTGATTGAGGGGGATGCCGGGGTGGGTAAAACCGCCCTGGCAACTGCCTTGGCCCAGGCCCAAGGGGCGACGCTGGTGCGCTTGCAGTGTTTTGAGGGCCTGGACCTGGCCCAAGCTGCTTATGAGTGGAACTACGGCCGCCAGCTGATGGCGATTCGCCTGAAGGAATCGGACAGGGAAGGCGCCAGCCAGGTGAGCGAGGCGGATGTCTTCCGGCGTGACTACCTGCTGGAGCGCCCCTTGCTGCGCGCCATCAGTCAGACTGGCCCCTGTGTGCTGCTGATCGACGAAGTGGACCGGGCCGATGAGGCTTTTGAAGCCTTTTTGCTCGAAGTGTTGGCCGACTACCAGATCACTGTGCCCGAGCTCGGCACCCTGCGGGCCACGCACATTCCCCAGGTCATCTTGACCAGCAACGGCACCCGCGAGCTCTCGGATGCTTTGCGCCGTCGCTGCCTGTATCACTATCTCGATTACCCCACGCTGGCGCGTGAGATGGCCATCGTCAAGGCGGTGCTGCCGCAGGCCGATGGTCACCTGGTTGAGGAAGCTGTGCAGTTTGTGCAGCGCTTGCGCCGCGAAGACCTGGCCAAGATTCCGGGCATCGCCGAAACCCTGGATTGGGTGAGGGCGCTCTACCAGCTCAGGCACCACAGCCTGCCGGAAGACATGGCCTCCGTGTTGGGGACATTTGCCTGCCTGCTCAAGACTCGCGAAGACCGCTTCATGATGAGCTCCGACCGCCTGCGCCAACTGATGGAAGGTCGGCGTAGCGTGGGTGTGGCAGAAAAAGGGGCGGCGGCAGAGGCCCATCCATGACCTTGGTCCCGGCCACAGCCCCCACCGAGCGCCTGGCAAGCTTTGCTGCCTTGTTGCGCGATCATGGGTTGACGGTTGGCGTGTCTGAACAGCTGGCCATGTTGCAGGTGAGCCTGCAGATGGGTAGCCTGAAAGAGAAACCTTTGCAAGCCGCCTGGCGCGCCATTGCCTGCCACAGCCATCGTGAGTGGAAACTCTGGCCCGAGCTGTACGAGCGCTATTGGCACCCTGAAAAACTGCGCGGTGGCGTCAAGGTGAGTGGGCAAACGCGCCCCAGTCGCGACCTGCGCCAAAGCGTGCAACAGATGCGTGAACAAATGGATGCGGCCAGTCAGCCTGGGTCCAGCCGGCAGACCCCGTCTAGCTCGCACACCGCAGGGGACATGCCTGCTGCCAGCCAAAATGAGTCTGATCCTGGTAGCCCCCGTGCCCAGGGCGGTGCCAGCCGCACAGACCCTCTGCATCAACGCGATGGCCAGATGTGGCTGCCGCAGGAGCTGGGAGCTTTGCAGAACCTGGCGCGCCAGATCACTGCGCGGTTGCAGCCGCGTCCTACCCGGCGTTGGCGTGTGGCCCAGCCCGGGCAGCGCCTGGACCTGCGGCAAACCCTGCGTCGCAGCGTGAGCTGGGGCGGCGAGTTGATGCAGCCAGCCTGGCAGGTGCGGCGCGTGGAGCCGCCACGCCTGTTCATTCTGGCCGACGTGAGTCGCTCCATGGAATCGCACGCTGGCCTGTTTTTGCGCATCGCGCGTGCCTTCGCCCTCGAGGCCCAGGCGCGGGTGTTTGTGTTTCATGTGCGGCTGGCTGAAATCACGCCCCTCATGCAGCGCGACAGTGCCAACGTTCAAGAAAAAATCAACGCTGTGACAGCCGGGTTTGGCGCAGGTACACGCATCGCTGCCAGCTTGCACGACTTTGCCCGTCAGCATGCTCGCGCCCAGCTGGGCCGGGGCTCTCGGGTGTGGGTGTTTTCAGATGGCTTTGATACCGATGAGCCCGAGCAATTGGCCCAGACCCTGCAAGAGCTGGTTGCCCGTGGCGCACGTGTGACCTGGTTTCACCCCACACGCCAAGTGCCTGCCGCTGCCGCTTTGCAGCGCGCGCGTGGCAGCATTGAGCGTTTCATACCCTTGGCCAGCCTGGCAGACCTGGCGGCTGCTCGCCATCTTTTGCACTGATGTTGGCAAACCCAAAGAGGAGATTCTCATGAATCGCAATGAATGGATTACCCAGGCTGCCCGCTTGCAAGCAGCCGACAAGCCGTTTGCCCTGGTCACAGTGCTGCGGGCTTTGGCCCCCACGTCGGCCAAATCTGGCGACAAGGCGGTCGTCACTCCCGACGGACAAATTTATGGCTGGATTGGCGGTGGCTGTGCGCAGCCTGCCGTTATCAAGACCGTGCGCAGGGCCCTGCTGGATGGGCAGTCGCGCACCATACGTATCTCACCGTCGGACGAAACCGCCGAGCGCAAGCTGGGAGATGTGCTGGAGTTCGGTATGGCCTGCCATTCGGGCGGCACCCTGGAGCTGTTTGTTGACCCTGTGCTGCCCTCCGCAGCGCTCACGGTGGTGGGGGATTCGCCCGTGGCGCGGGCGCTGGCCAATCTGGCGCCTCGGGTAGGACTGCGGGTGGCGGTAGTGGCACAAGGCGCTGTATCAGCTGATTTTGCAGACGCAGAAACGGTGATCGATACCGACGATGTGAGCACCGTTGCGACCCGACTGCCGGCGTCTGCCTGGGTAGTGGTGGCCACACAGGGGCGGCGGGATGTGCAGGGTCTGAAGACGGCGCTGGCCTTGCAGCCCCAGGGCTTGTGGTTTGTGGCGAGTGCCCGCAAGG
>JBJOJH010000176.1:0-3577 GCA_046046715.1 Pseudomonadota bacterium
TACAGCTCCACCAGACGAATCTCTGCCGGATCGAGCAGCCCCCGCTCTCTGGCCAGAAAAAAACTCTCATAACCAGGGAAAACGACGCTGCCGACCCGCAGGGGCGCATGCCGATGCAGACAGCCGCCCAACGCAGGTGCCACGGCACCGGCAAGCAGGGACAACAGCATCCGTCGCCGTGCCGTCTGTGCCAAGGGCAGTTTGTTCATGTGATCGGGGGGCGATTCCATCAGGACCTCGAAGCACCAGCGTCAAGCAGCTTGCCAACGCCAGATCCCGAGCAAAGGCGCATTGTAAAAGGGCGTAGGTAAGATGAGCCGTTTCCCTCACGTTGAACGCAAAGATGACCCAGCCCTATCTCGACGACAACACAGAAGACAGCCCAATCCACCACGCAGAGCGCGCTCGTGCAGCATCACGCAGCACCTGGGTCAGTGTGGGGGTGAATCTGTTCCTGACGACGGTGCAGATCTTGGCGGGCATATTTTCCAAATCACAGGGCCTGATCGCCGACGGCATTCACTCCCTGTCCGACCTGGTGGCCGACTTTGTGGTCTTGCTGGCCAACCACCACAGCCAAAAAGATGCAGATGCCGACCACCCATATGGACACCACCGCTTCGAGACGGCGGCCTCATTAGTGCTCGGTGCACTGCTGATGGCCGTGGGCATTGGCATGCTGATCTCGGCTTTTCAAAAACTGGAATCGCCTGACACTGTGGAGGCTGTGCACGTGCTGGCACTGTGGGTAGCAGGTGGGGCACTGATCGCCAAGGAGCTGCTGTTTCGCTACATGCTGGCCGTGGCCAAACGGGTGAAATCGAGCATGCTGGTGGCCAATGCCTGGCATGCGCGCTCGGATGCGGCGTCCTCGCTGGTGGTGGGGATCGGCATCATCGGCAACCTTGCCGGCTACCCCATACTCGATCCGATCGCTGCCTTGATCGTCGGCTTCATGGTGGCGCGCATGGGCTGGACCTTTGGCTGGGACGCCATGCACGATCTGGTCGACCGCTCGGTCGATGAAGCCGAAGTTGAGGCCATCCGGCAAACGCTGGCCGACACGCCGGGAGTGAGCGGTGTACACGATGTTCGCACCCGCAAGATGGGCGACATGATCGTGGTGGATGCCCACATCGAGGTCGACGGCCAACTGACGGTCGAAGCCGGCCACGACATCGCGGTGCTGGCGCGTGAGCGCGTCATGCGGCGGCATCGGGTGCTGAATTTGCTGGCTCATGTCGACCCCTGGAAGCGGCCCGACCTGGACCACGCCCCGCCAGCAGCTGGCTGAGCCCTACACTGCTTTGCCCACCCTGTGGACCTTCACTCTTTCCGCCACCTCCTGAGCCGGCGCCCACGCTGGAAACACATTGCCTGACACCGCTGGAACCGATACCCCGACCAACGCAACGGTTGATATCAGCCCACTTTCGCCCTGCCAAGTGGTAGGAATCGGCGCATCTGCGGGCGGGCTGGAGGCACTGGAACCCTTCTTGCGGCATATGCCAGCCAACACCGGCATGGCATTTGTAGTGGTCCAGCACCTTGAACCGTCTCAGCACACAGAGCTGGCAAATGTCATCCAGCGCATGACCCACATGCCCGTGGCCGTGGTGGCCGAGGGCACCCGGGTGCTGGCCAACCATGTCTACCTGATCAAACCCGGCTTTCAGATGTCGATCAGCCTGGGTGTTGTGCACCTGCATACAAGCGATCCGGCCGAGTCATTTCGTCGGCCTATCGACCATTTTTTTCGGTCCCTTGCCGAAGACCAGGGAGCGCATGCCGTAGCCGTGGTGCTGTCTGGCATGGGGTCGGACGGGTCCATGGGCGTGCGGTCCATCAAGAACAGTGGTGGCCGGGTGTTTGCCCAATCGCCTGCCAGTGCAAAATTTGACAGCATGCCGCGCGGCGCTATCGAGACCGGTCTGGCCGATGGCGTTGCCAGCCCCGAGGCCCTGCCCGAGAAGTTGCTGGCGCTGATGTCACCTGCGCCAGTCACGGTGCCGGGCTGGCCGGATTCGAGCCAGACTGACCTGGGCGAGGCTCTCAGTGGGCTCGAAAAAGTCATTCGCCTGTTGCGCACCCACACCGGCCAGGATTTTTCCCATTACAAAAAAAGTACGCTGTACCGACGCATTGAGCGTCGCATGGCCTTGCATCAACTGCCGCGTATTGAGCAATACGCACGCTACTTGCGAGAAACGCCCGGCGAATCCGACCTCCTGTTCAAGGAACTGCTGATCGGCGTCACGCATTTTTTCCGCGACCCATCGGTCTGGGAGGAGCTGAAAAACAACGCGCTCCCTCTGTTGCTGGCCACTCGGCCGGTGAGCGGAGTGATCCGGGCCTGGACCGCAGGATGTTCGACCGGGGAGGAAGCCTACACACTAGCCATGGTGCTGCGCGAGGCGCTGGACAAACTCAAGCCCAAGGGGCCGATGGCCATCCAGATTTTTGCCACCGACCTGGACCCAGAAGCCATCGACACCGCACGCCAGGGTGTCTACCCCGCAGAAATCGCGGCTGACATCACACCCGCCCGGCTGGAGCGTTTCTTTGTGCCGGAAGGCAGTGGTTACCGGGTGAGCAAGGACATACGTGACCTGGTGATCTTTGCCACCCAGAACATGGTGATGGATCCGCCCTTCACCAAGCTCGACATCCTGACCTGCCGCAACCTGCTGATTTACCTGGACGCTGAGCTGCAGAAAAAGCTGATGCCGCTGTTTCACTACAGCCTCAACCCGGGCGGCATTCTGGTGCTGGGCAGCTCCGAAACCGTGGGTTTGGCCACCGAGCTGTTTGCCACTGCCCCTGGTCCCAACCGCATCTACCGGCGCCAGAACACCCTGCCGCGCACAGAGCTGGCAGAGTTTCCCACCACGCTGGGCCGGACACGCTCCGACGCCAATGCCAACGCCTTGAGCGCAGGCCAGCAGTCTGCCAGCCACCTGAAGGGGCATACAGACTCACTTCTGCTGCAGCACTATGCGCCGCCTGCCGTGCTGTGTACCGACAAAGGTGACATCGTGTATGTCAGCGGTCGCACGGGTCAATTTCTGGAGCCGGCTCCGGGCAAGGCGAGCCTGAGCCTGTTTACCATGGCCCGTGAAGGCCTGAGCAGTGCGCTGCATGAGGTATTTGCCAAGGCTCTGCGCCAGAACCGGCCAGCCACCTTGCTGGGCGTGCGTGTCGGCGGCAAGGACAGCGATCTATTGGTGGATGTCACCGTACACCCCTTGTCGGAGCCCGTCGCCTTACAAGGCATGGTACTGACGCTCTTCAAAGTGCAAAGCTCGATCTCGTCCGCCCTGGAGCTACCACCTACAGACTCCACCACCGTGACTGACACCCGGTTAAATGACCTGGTGCGCGAGCTCAAGCAGTCGCGTGAGGAATTGCAGTCCACCCGTGAGGAGATGCAGACATCCCAGGAGGAATTGAAGTCGACCAACGAGGAACTGCAGAGCACTAACGAAGAGCTGCAAAGCACCAACGAAGAACTGACGACCAGCAAGGAAGAGCTCCAGTCCATGAACGAGGAGCTCACCACGGTCAATCACGAGTTGCA
>JBJOJH010000177.1:0-2999 GCA_046046715.1 Pseudomonadota bacterium
CCAGCAGCGCCCCACCCAGGCCGAACATCAAAGTTCCAATGTTGACCAGCCACAGAAAAAGCGGGTACCCAGAAACGCCCTTGAGGGCATGTCTGGTGGCCGGCGTCAGTGCATTGGCCACGCCTTCGGCTTGTTGCCAATCGTTCCAGATACGGTGCGACCAAATATGGTTCGGGATCGCTGACCGAGAGTCTTTGTAAGCCCCGGTGGCTGCAAACGCCTCCAGCTGCTCCAGTTGTAACAAGCCAAAGTTTTTGACGGGAATCAGCTCAAGCACCTGCTCCAGAGCCTGATACTGGAATTGCCTGTCGAGTGCCGGGTTGCGCTCCAGGGTTTGGGCAACTGCCAACGAGGGGCTTTTTCGCGCATCGCGCCATCCTTTGGCAAGCCCACGCAAGAGACCGACCAACTGTGCTCGAAATTCCGGCGACTCCAGCCGCTCTGTACGGACATAAAGACCATCTCCAAAATCAACCACGCCGTGGTTCTCCGGGTGAATCAGCAGGAGGTCGGTGGAGCGTATACCCGCATCTTCAACTCTGAGCAGCTCATTGAAAGTCACCCCGGTGATGCAGGCCGCCTCGCCATTAATCAACAATCGGCCAGTGCCATCTCTGGGGACTTTGATGACACCCAAGCCTTCGGGGGACAGTGCTCGTACCAGTTCATCCAGTATTTGAAGATCGCCACCGCCAGCGACGCCAATTTTTTTCCCAAGAATATCGCTGGGGGATGCGACACCCAAGCTGGGGCGACACATCAGCAAAATGGGAGATGAATGGTGTATTTGCGCGATATTCGTGACATGCTGGCCGGCATTGCCAAGAGCCAAGGCACCACGCAAGGTGGAGATCGCGATGTCCGCGCCACCCTGGCGTACAACTTCCACCGGGTTATCTGTTGAGTTGCCTGGGACCAGCACAACATCCAGGCCTTCTTCCTCAAAGTACTTCGCGCGCTGGGCCATGTAAAAACCCGCGAACTGGGTTTGATGGGTCCAGCTCAACTGGATGGTCAGGCGATGGAGCGCTTGAGTTTTTGGCGCCGTGCTGTTGGCGGCAACCGCCACAACTGGTGCCACAAAGACGAGCCACCATGCGGTTTTCCGCAGCAGGCTCAGGACGATGACGAGTGCACGTTGGAGCATCACAGGCTGAAGTGATGATCAGTAGAAGATTGCTGAAGCTTCATCTTCGTCAATCGACCTACCGATGCATGAAAAAGTTTTGGCGGCCCAGTATAGGGTTGAACACTTTATCGTCTTGGTGCCGAGCAGACAGCAGACAGCAGACAGCAGACAGCAGACAGAAAACAGAAAACGCAATTAGCCCAGCTCGAAGGTCGTAACGCCGTACTGCCTATGCAGATCAAGTTCAGGTGCGGCGGCGGTGTACATACGGGCCGTTTCAAAAACCGCTTGCATGCCCCAGGACTGTGCCAAATCACGCGCAGCGTCGTGTTCTGCGGAGATGTCAAATTGAACTTGTTCGCCGGCAGGGATGCGGCTTAACAGGGCGTTCAACAGACTGGCGGCAGCCGCTGAGTCATCTGCAAAAAGTGGCCCGACCTTGTATCCGCTTCGGCAGGGGCGGATCACTCCGTAGCCGCGCAGGGTGTTCTGTTGCACCAGCCCCAGTGCGATGCTGTCCTTTTGCTTGACCCAGCTCTTCACAAATAGGGCTCGCTCGCAGGGGAACATGGCTGCGTCGTACTGCGCCAGCCGCTCGGGCGCGACCACATCCAGCGCAACCACGTCTTCAGACACCGGCCCTTTTGACCCAGCAGTCCCTTGCATGCGGATGTTGTTGTAGGCCAAAGCAAAGCCGCTCTTGCGATAGTTGGCCTGCTGCGCGACAACGCCGTCCAGGCCAATGTTGCATCCCTTCAGGCGGTCCATGGCTGCCTTCCACAGCGACAGACCATGGCCGCTACCACGGAACTCGGGGCGCACGATGTAAAAACCTATGAACCCAAAGCCTGGGCCATAACGTACGGCTGAAATCATGCCCACGGGTTCGCCATGAAGTTCAGCCAATAAAAATCCCTCTGGATCAGTGGCATGGAAGGTCTCACTGTCGTGCAAGCCCGGGTTCCATCCTTCCTGGGCGGCCCAGTCGATACAGGTAGCCAGTTCCTGTTGCTGCATGGCGCGAATTTGCAGCGTGTCTTTTGTCGTCATGTCCATATCCATTCGGGGCGGTGGGGTCGTGAATAATGTACTGTGCAATAACGCTCCAGGCGCATTAGCAACATGAAAGCAGAAATATTGACAGGTCAACAGTACACCGGGCGGTTTGCGGTTCTAGATGATCTTGGGCTGTACGGTATCGACCAGGCCATAGCACTTTTGCGCGGCGAGGGCGCCTTGGGTTTGTTTGCACATACCAGCCAAGATGTCGCACGCTTTACAGACGCCCTTCATGCACAGGGCTGTGTCCCGCAAGCCCATGTCTGGGATTTCTATCATGCGGACAAGGCCAAGCTGGAAAGGGCCCACCAAGGCCATGTGCCGTTGCCAGCAAGCGACTTTGCAGATATCGCCATACAGGCAGACTGGGGTGCCTCGCTAACACAGAGTGCCCAGGCATTGATGCAAACCTGCGGTGTCGCCCCAGCATCAGAGCAGGCCTTGCGTGCGCGTGCGGTACCTCATCTGCTCGCTTTGGCCCGTCATTCGAAGGGAGACTTGCTGGCTACAGGCGCACTGACATGGGGCCACTGCAGGCAAAGTCTCTGGTCTGGATATGCCCAACTTGGCATGGTGTGCGTTACCAGTCAGGCGCGCGGCCAGGGTTTGGGGCGCCATGTTTCTGCCGCGCTAATCGCCCAAGCCATACTTGATGGAGACACGCGCGGCATCACTGCTGCGTGTGCACCTGACAATCGTGCTTCTGCAGAGATGCTGCGCGCCTGCGGATTGCGCCAGGACACAACGCGACTATGTGTGATGTTTACCCTGGACGGCGTACGCAGAACAAGATGAGCAGCATTCCGCTCTA
>JBJOJH010000178.1:0-2850 GCA_046046715.1 Pseudomonadota bacterium
TATCTGCTGCGCGGCGAAAGTACCGTCGTTTATTCAGGGGAGGGGCCGCTGGTTTCGAGTCTGCGTCTGATCAGCGGCAAGATGCTGGCGGTGTTTGGCTCCGGCAACAAGCGCATTGAAACGCCCAGCGCGACCATGGGTATACGAGGCACAGGTTGCTATATCGAATCTGCGCCCGACAAGGTGTACTTTTGCCTGTGTTATGGTGCCGCCGAGTTGGTGCCCGTCACGGACCCATCTCAGGCGCGTGTGTTTGAAACGCGTTATCACGACACGCCCTTCTACATCGACCTCACGTCTGCCCATGCCCTGATCCGGCCCGCGCCCGTGTTCAATCACCGTGACTATGAGCTGGTCATGCTCGAAGCCTTGGTGGGCCGCCAGCCCCCGTTTCCTCAGAAAACGGGCGGTTCTGGGTATTGAGGGTGGCCAGCCGCTCCAAGCGCTTCTTGATGTTTGGCTGCTGATTCAGGCGTCGTAATGGAATCGGCAGGCAATCAGCACTAGCTCTGTGTCTGTGGCCCGGTAGACCAGGCGGTGCACATCGTCGATGCGTCTGGACCAATAGCCTGAGAGATTGCCGACCAAGGGCTCTGGCTTGCCGATGCCCTTGAAGGGTTCACGCGCAGCTGCCTCGATCAGGGAATTGATGCGTTTGAGAGTCTTTCGGTCCTGGCCTTGCCACCAGCAGTAGGCCTCCCAGGCATCTGGCACAAACCGAATTTCCCGCGCCATGCCTCAGGCCTGGGCCAACTCACGCCGCTGGGCCTGGCCGTCCTTGTCTTGCTGCACCGCCTTTGCCAGAGCTGCTGCGTTGGCTGGGGTGGACAAGAGATGCATGGTTTCCATCAGGCTTTGGTAGTGATCGAACGACATCACCACGGCATCCGCACCACCACGCCTGCTGATGACGGTCACGTCAGCATCGTCATGCACTTGATCCAGCACCGCTTTCAATGAGCTACGAGCCTCCGAATAGGTCAGAACTCTCATGACAACCCTTCCAAACCTGTACAAAAAGTGGTGCAAGTATAGCTCCGCGTGTACGGAACTGCAGGCGAGCGCGAGGAGCTTCACGCCCCGCCAGACCGCCCGGTGCGGCGGTACTGCATGGCTTCGGCCACATGGCTGACCTGAGTGCTGGCGCTGCCAGCCAGGTCGGCAATGGTGCGTGCCACTTTCAGGGCCCGGTGGGTGCTGCGAGCCGACCAGCCCAGCCGGGCGGCGGCCACATTCAGAAATTTGACGGCATCCGGCTCCAGCAGCAGGTGAGCGTCGATGTCTTGCCCTTGCAAAGCCTGGTTCGAGCTGCCTTGGCGCTGCATGGCCCGTGCTCGCGCTGCGCTGCAGCGTTCTCGGATGGAGGCGGTGCCCTCGCCGGCGGGGGCCTGCAGCAGATCGCCCGGCGCTAGCGTGGGCACCTCGATGTGCAGATCAATGCGGTCTAGCAGGGGGCCGCTGAGCTTGCTCTGGTAACGCGCCACTTGGTCGGGCGTGCACCGGCAGGCCGTCTGGCGCGAACCCAGATAACCGCAAGGGCAGGGATTCATGGCGCCGATGAGCTGGAATCGGGCCGGAAACTCGGCCCGCCGCGCCGCGCGGGAGATGGTGATGGTGCCGGTTTCCAGCGGCTCACGCAGGGCCTCCAGTGCGGCACGGGGGAATTCGGGCAACTCATCCAGAAACAGCACACCGTGGTGCGCCAGGGAGATTTCGCCGGGCCGCGGTGGCGAGCCGCCGCCCACCAGTGCCACTGCGCTGGCCGTGTGATGCGGGCCGCAGGTGGGGCGTGTGGCCCAGCGTGCCAGGCTGAAGCGCCCGGCCAGCGATGCCACCGCCGCACTTTGTAGGGCCTCCTCGATGGTTATGGGCGGCAGCAGGCCGGCAAAACGCTGGGCTAGCATGGATTTGCCGGAGCCCGGTGGCCCGGACATCAATAAACTGTGTCCGCCAGCGGCAGCAATTTCCAAGGCACGCTTGGCAGCGGCCTGGCCCTTCACGTCGGCCAGATCGGGATATGCCTCGGTGGCGGCCAGGGGCGAGGTGCTCAGGCGCGACCAGCTTGTGGCGGGAGCTGAATCAGTGGCGCCGGTGTCGGGCAAGAATTGCTGCACCACATCAAGCAAGTGCGCGGCTCGGTAAACCTGGGCCGTGGGCACCAGCGCGGCCTCTTCAGCGCTACCTGGGGGCAGCACCAGGCGGGTGACCACCTGCGTGGCATGCAGGGCCAGGCTCATGGCCAAGGCACCGCGCACGGCCCGCAGCTCGCCGGAAAGTGACAACTCGCCTGCAAATTCCCATCCAGCCAGGCGAGCCGCGTCTATTTGCCCACTGGCGGCCAGAATGCCCAGTGCAATGGGCAAATCAAAGCGGCCCGAGTCCTTGGGCAGGTCAGCCGGTGCCAGGTTGACGGTGATGCGCTTGTTGTTCGGAAACTCCAGCCCGGCATTCTGGATGGCAGAGCGAACGCGTTCGCGCGCTTCCTTGACTTCAACATCGGCCAGTCCCACCAAGGTGAAGCTGGGCAGGCCATTGGCCAGATGCACCTCAACGGTGACTGAAGCGGCTTCCAGTCCCAGCAATGCACGACTTTGCACCAAAGACAAGCTCATGATCGTTACCTCCCAAAATGGTGCATGCGCTCTAGGTGAGATGCCCAAAATCAGGCGCAGCATCCAAATTTACTGTTTATTTATACAGATAGCATAACGCGATTGGATCGGTCGAACGCCGGCGATGACGGCCAGACTAAAAAATACCTGGCATGTTTTGTGCTGAAGTGCCTCTGCCTTGGCCCATTGCATGAGCCACCGATCCCCCATACATCCGTAGGAGAACCCATGAAAATCG
>JBJOJH010000179.1:0-2505 GCA_046046715.1 Pseudomonadota bacterium
GCGCTCGCTCAGGAATTTGTGCAGTTTGCGGTGGATTCGGGCGTGCTGCGCTTTGGCGAATTCAAAACCAAGGCGGGGCGCCTGAGTCCGTACTTCTTCAATGCAGGTCTGTTCGACGATGGCCGCAAGATCGGGCGGCTCGCGGAATTCTATGCAAAAGCCCTGCTGGCCAGCGGCATCGAATTCGACATGATTTTTGGCCCCGCCTACAAGGGCATCCCCTTGGGCGCGGCGGTGGCTGTCGAGCTGGCCCGCTTGGGCAAGAACGTACCCTTTGCCTACAACCGCAAAGAAGCCAAGGACCACGGTGAAGGCGGCACTCTGGTGGGGGCGCCGCTCAAAGGGCGGGTGCTGATCGTGGACGACGTGATGAGCGCCGGCACCGCTGCGCGCGAGTCGATTGCCATCATTCGTGCTGCGGGCGCCACGCCGCATGCGGTGGCGATCGCGCTGGACCGCCAGGAAATGGCTACCGAAAAACAGGGCGACCAGGTGGTGGATGTGCCCTACAGCGCGGTGCAATATGTGCGTCATCAGCTGGGCTTGCAGGTGTGCGCCATTGCCCGCCTCAATGACCTGATGCAGTACCTGGAGGCGCACAGCAGCCAGGGTCTTGCTGCCGACCATCAGCGTGTGCTGGCCTACCGGCAGCGCTACGGCGTGAACGAGGGCACTTCGGCATGAGCTTGGCCCGCCATGCGCTGCTTGCATGCTGGTTTGCAGTTCTGTCGCTCGCAGGAACTTGTGTGCTTGCTCAAAGCGCCGGGCCTGGTATCTACACCTGCGTAGATGCCAAGGGCCGCACCTTGACCTCGGACCGGCTGATTTCGGACTGCGTGGACCGCGCCCAAAAACTGCTCAATCCCAGTGGCACGGTTAAGGCCACGGTGCCGCCCGCCATGTCGGACCTGGAACGTGCCCAGCAAGAGGCCAAAGCCCGTCAGGAGCGCGATGCACAGTCTCGTATCTCCGAAGAAAAACGTTTGGATCGTGCCCTTCTGATCCGTTACCCCAGCCGTGTGGTGCACGACCAGGAGCGAGCTCAGGCCATTGCTCAGGTCGAAGCTGTGAAGGCTGCCCTCGCGGTGCGCGTGGCAGAACTCAAGCGCGAGCGCCAGCGTGCCGACGAGCAGATGGAGTTTTACAAGAAAGACCCCAGCAAAGCGCCGCCCGCCTTGCTACGGCAGCTTGAAGAGGTACGCCAGGGCATTGCCAGCCAGGAACGATTCATGGCCGAGCAAGAAAATGAAATCGCCCGCATCAACCATCGCTTTGACGATGAACTGGAGCGCCTGAGTCGGCTCTGGGCGGTAGCACCCAAGGGCTGATCTACCCGCTAGCGGGCCGAACCGGCGGGCCTGAAGCGCAAATTTTGAATTTACGCTTCAGGATTGAAGCGTAAATGGATAAACTGCGCTTCATGTACATCTGGCAATCACCCCACTGGCCCGAGTTTGAGGTGGATCAAGCGGTACTTCAGCCTGCCTTGAGGGATGCGCGTCTTGCGCAAGGCAAGGCACTGGGCATGGCCAGACATCTCCAGCTGGTGGACCTGGCAGCCCTGCAGTTGCAAGGCTGGGCCGACGAGGCCATCGCCACAGCGCAAATAGAAGGCGAAACCCTGCAGGTCAACTCGGTCAGGGCGTCAGCGGCACGGCGTCTGGGTTTGGCCGATGCCAAAGTAATGGACCGCGATGCGCGCACCGAGGCAACCCTGGACGTGCTGCAAGCCGCCGTCGAGCAAAGCCACCAAGCCTTGACCCACGACACCCTGCATGGCTGGCAGGCGGCCTTGTTCCCGACCGGGCGCAGCGGCATCCAGAAAATTCGCACAGGCGCTTACCGCGACCATGCCGAACCCATGCAGATCGTCACGCCCCGCATGGGCAAGCCCGACATCGTGCACTACCAGGCCCCGGCCTCTGCGGATGTGGGCGCCCAAATGACACGGCTGATCGATTGGTTTAACCAGAGCTTGAACCAAACGGACGGCTTGGTGCGCGCCGCATTGGCGCATCTGTGGCTGGAGGCGATACACCCGTTTGAAGATGGCAATGGCCGTGTGGGCCGCGCCCTGGTGGAAATGGCTTTGGCGCAAGACCTGAAAACCGACAAGCGCTTGTGGAGCTTGTCGCAGCAAATGTGGCTGGACCGGTCGGGTTACTACGCCCAATTGCAAGCGGCCACCGGGCAGGCCAGCATGGACGTGACACCCTGGGTGCAATGGTTTGTGCGCTGCGTGCACAAAGCCGCTGAGGCCACCTGGGAGCACATGGAAGCAGCCTTGCGCAAAAACCAGTTTTGGGCCGAGCTGCGCGAGCAACACCCGCAACTCACGCCCACCCAAACCAAGGCGATCAACAAACTGTATGACGTGGCGCCCGATGGGTTTGCCAACGGCATCAGCACCGAGAACTACGTCAACCTGTGCCGCGTCTCACGCGCCACGGCTTATCGTGAACTCACGGCGCTGGTCGAGATGGGGGTGCTGGTGCAGACGGGGGT
>JBJOJH010000180.1:0-6093 GCA_046046715.1 Pseudomonadota bacterium
ACCTCAGTTCAGGATCGCGACCCCCTTGACCTGGGCGAAGACCGCCAGTCCCGGAGCCAGCCCCAGCGCAACCGCCGACTTGCGCGTGACGCGTGCAAGCATCAGCGTGCCGGCGGCGTCCAGTGCCACCATGACCTGGCCTGGGCTGTCTTCGGCTATGCCGGTGACGATGGCAGGTATCACGTTGAGTATGCTGGAGCCTTCCTGCCTGGCCAGGGTCAAGCTCACATCGCGCGCCTGTATGCGCACCCGCAGGGCGCTACCCGGGGCCAGGGCCTGACGCGCCACGCTCAGGCGCCTGCCGGCAAAGTCCGCCAGGGTCAGATGAAACTCGGGTTCGTGGCTGTGCACGGTAGCCTGAATCACGGCGCCGGCGGAGTCCCCGTGCGCCAGCGTCAGGTCCAGACGCGTCATGAGCTGGGCGGTAGCGCCTTCGGCAACCACGCGGCCTGCCTCCAACAACACCAGATGATCCGCCAGACGAGCGACTTCGTCGATGGCATGGGTCACGTACACGATGGGGATGCCCAAGCTGGTGCGCAGGCTTTCCAGGTAGGGCAGGATGTCGGCCTTGCGCGCACTGTCCAGCGCCGACAAGGGCTCGTCCATCAGGATCAGTTGCGGGTTGCTGGCCAGCGCCCGCGCCAACGCCACCCGCTGGCGCTCGCCACCCGACAGGCTGCCCGGCTCACGCCTCAGCAAAGGGGCGATGCCCAACAGATCGATGGCCTGATCCGGTGTGATTCGGCGCTGATGAATGGGGACACGCCGGTAGCCAAATTCGACGTTGGCGCGCACATTCAGGTGCTCAAACAAGCTGGCTTCCTGAAACACAAAAGCCAGGCGGCGCAGGTGCGGCGGCACCCAGATGCCCCGGTCGTCGTCTTGCCAGACCTCCTGATTAAACTGAACCCGGCCGTGCGCCCGCTCCAGCCCTGCCAGTGCGCGCAGGCAAGTGGTTTTGCCACAACCCGAGGGGCCGAACAAGGCGCTGAAGCCCTGGCTGGCCAGAGCCAGTGTCACATCCAGTTCAAAGTCGGGGCGTTGCAGTTGCAGGGATGCAGACAGGCCCGGCAGCGGCGCCACAGCAGCCTGCGTCATGGCCTGCCTCCGCGGCCACGCTGACCGCCCGGCTGCAGGGTGTACAGCAGCAGCAGGGTGAGGAAAGAGAACGCCAGCATACCGCCCGACAGCAGGTGAGCCTGGGTGTATTCCAGGGCCTCGACGTGGTCATAAATCTGCACCGACACCACCCGAGTCTGCCCGGCGATGTTGCCGCCCAGCATCAGCACCACGCCGAATTCACCCACCGTGTGGGCAAAGCCCATGACCGCCGCAGTCAGATAAGCAGGGCGAGCCATGGGCAGCACCACGCTGAAAAAAGTGTCCCAAGGCGATGCGCCCAGCGTGGCGGCTACCTCCAGCGGGCGTTCGCCCAGAGCCTCAAAGGCGTTGTGCAGCGGTTGCACCACAAAGGGCAGCGAATAAATGATCGATCCCAGCACCAGCCCGGCAAAGCTGAAAGGCAACAGGCCGATGCCCATCGCTTGCGTGATTTGGCCCAGTGGGCCTTGAGGTCCCATCGTGACCAGCAAATAAAAGCCCAGCACGGTGGGCGGCAGCACCAGCGGCAGCGCCACCAGCGCCCGCACCACGCCTTGAAAGGGGGACCTGCTGCGGGCCATCCACCAAGCCAGAGGCGTGCCCAGCACCAGCAAAATCAAGGTGGTGATACTGGCCAACTTCAGGGTCAGGGCAATCGCGCCCCAGGTACTTGCCCAGCCCAAGCCATCAAGGCTCATAGCCATAGCCTCGCAACAAGGCCTGGACCTGGGGGGATTTCAAATACTGCGCCAAAGCCAGCGCTGCAGCCGGATGTTGTGCAGACCGCAAGACCAGCGCATCCTGGCGCAGGGGACTGTGCAGATGGCCTGGAACCACCCAGGCCGAACCCGATTTGAGCTGTCCGTTTTCCATGATTTGCGACAGCGCCACCAGACCCAGCTCAGCATTGCCGGTGGCCACAAAACTGTAGGCCTGGCCTATGCTTTCGCCCTGTACCAGCTTGGATTTGAGGGCCTCTTCCAGACCCAGTGCCGACAGGGTTTGCATGGCTGCCACGCCATAAGGCGCCAGTGCAGGCGAGGCCAGGGCCAGCTTGTTGAAACTGCCTGACTTGAGCACAGCCCCCTGGGCGTCTACCAGCCTGGGTGCCGCAGACCACAGGGCCAAACGTCCCGTGGCGTAGGTGAAGCGGGAGTTGGCAACCGCGAGGCCGTCTTGTTCCAGTTTGGCGGCGGTAGCCTGGTCGGCCGACACAAACACATCAAAGGGCGCACCGTTTTTGATCTGTGCGTAAAGCTTGCCGGTGGAGCCCACCGACAAGACCACCTTGTGGCGGCTGATCGTCTCGAAGTTGCTCGCTATCAGCTTCATGGGCGCGGCAAAGTTGGCCGCCACAGCCACCCGCACCTCTTCGGCATGGCTGTTGGTCACCGCAGCCAAGATTGCCACCAGGCAGCCCAGCACCCTCACCGCGCTGCTGCGGCAAAGTTGCGTGAATTGAGTGTGGATGAAAACCATGAGCAGTTGAAAAGTTTAGCCCAGCTACCATCTCCAGCACCCTATTCATGATTGAAAGCTTTTCATGCCCACAGCGCTGACCATTGATTTCGTGTCTGACGTGTCTTGCCCCTGGTGTGCCATCGGCCTCAGCGCCCTGGAAGTGGCCCTTGCGCGGGTGGCCCCCGACATCACGGTAGACCTCCACATCCAGCCCTTTGAGCTGAACCCGCAGATGGGCCCAGGCGGCCAGGACATCACCGAGCACCTGACCCAAAAGTACGGCTCTACGCCAGAACAGCAGGATCAGATCCGCGAATCCATACGTTTGCGCGGCGAGACGGTGGGCTTCACCTTCCGCAGGGAAGGGCGCGGACGCATCTACAAAACCTTTGATGCCCATCGCCTGATGCACTGGGCCGGCCTGCCCGAGACCCAGCCCGTTGGCCGCCAACACGCCCTCAAAAAGGCCCTGCTGCAAGCCTATTTCACGCAGGGGCTCAGCCCCGAGTCGCACGAGGTACTGGTACAGGCCGCAGAGAGCGTGGGCCTGGACGGCGCTCAGGCCAGAGCCGTGCTGGCAAGCGACGCCTACACCGCCGAGGTGCGCGCCGCCCAGCGCTACTACACCGATGCGGGCATTCATTCTGTGCCGGCAGTCATCATCAATCAGCGCCATTTGATCTCGGGCGGACAGCCTGCTGATACTTTCGAGCAGGCCCTGCGCCAGATTGCCGCGGCGCAAGCCTGAGGCTGGGCCCTGCCCTTAGCATGCGCTGATGAACCGGTTCACCCAGCCTCGTCATTCCGACCCTGCCCCCCAGACAGGAGTTCGGGGCTGGCTGGCCCAGAGCTGGCGGGTGGTGCAGCTGGGGGCGGTGATCCTGGTGCTGATCCTCTCGCCTTCCACCTACCGGCCTGAGGTGCGCCGTGTCATGGCGCAGCACATCTACCGCAACACCGCGCCCATCTTGCCGTGGTTCACGGTGCTGTTTGCCTTGTTCAGCCTGGTCCTGACCCGCATCGTGGTGGCCACGGCCGAGAGCTATGGCTTGTCGCAATACGCACTGCAGGTGGTCATCCGGGTGTTGGTGCTGGAGTTGATTCCGCTGACCGCTGCCTTGTTCGTGGCCTTGCGTTGCACCTTGCCTGCGAGCGTCGAACTGCTCGAGTTGCAGCGTGACGGTGTGCTGGCGGCATACACACGCCAAGGTCTTGATCCGATCGGTATGGCGGTTTTGCCCCGGGTGGTCGCAGGCATTTTTGCCACCATCACACTGGCGGCCATCAGTGGCGTGGTGGCGCTGGTGCTGGCCTATCTGGCTGAATTTGGCTTTACCCTGGCCGGCATTGCGTCTTACACCCGGGTTTTCGGGCAGGTCTTCAGTCCGCCAGTGGTGCTGATCTTTGTACTGAAAACTGGTTTTTTCAGCCTGGCGGTGTCGCTCATGCCCATGGCTTCGGCGCTGCACAGCTGGTCTGGCCGTCAGACCCGTCAGACCCGCAGCCTGGCCGAGTTGCGTGCCCTGGTGCGCATGTTCACGGTGCTGTTGTTGATTGAAGTCGCCTCATTGGTGGGCAACTACTATTGACATCTGCCACCCAGCTTTGGAACTGTTTCGTATGTCCTCCCTTCCTCCCTCCGGCCCGAGCGATAAGCCCCTTGACGTAGGGCCCACTGAAGGACCAGGGCTGAACCTGACCGGCCTGGCCCACCTCGAGTTTCGGGCGGTGCTACTGCTGATCTTCATGCTGGTGCTGGTGTGCGCTTCGGCGCTGTATGTGATGTATTCGCGCGGTGCCTTCGAGCCCACGCAGCGCCTGGTGCTGGTGGCTGACGATGCTGAAGGCGTGACGGTAGGCATGGACATGACCTTTGCCGGCTTTCCCGTAGGCCGGGTGCGTGGGCTGGAACTGGCCCCCGACGGCAAGGCTCGCATCCTGGTCGATGTGGCCCGCAAGGATGCCCACTGGCTGCGCGAGTCCAGCGTCTTCACCCTGGTGCGGGCCTTGGTGGGCGGGTCGCGCCTGCGGGCCTACAGCGGCATGATGGACGACCCACCGCTGCCCGATGGTGCGGTGCGCCAGGTCTTGCAGGGCGATGCCATGGCCGACATTCCACGCCTGATGTCCAGCGCCCGCGAGCTGCTGGAGGGCCTGACGGCCATGACCTCCCCGGATGCGCCCCTGGGTGCCAGTCTCACCCAGCTCAAAGGCCTGACCGAGCGCCTGAACAGCCCGGATGGCGCGGTAGGTATCCTGATGGGTAATCCGCGTGACCGCCAGAAGCTCATCGCCACCCTGGACAAAAGCCACACCGTGCTGGATGAGGCAACAACGCTGATCCAGCGGATCAGTGGCCTGACCAGCCATGCCGACGAGCAGACCTTTGGCGAGGGCGGCCTGATGCCCGAGACCCGCGCTACCGTGGCGCAGCTCAATGGCGCCTTGCAAGACGCGCGGGCCAGTTTGACGAAGCTGGATGCGGTGCTCACCGAGGCCCAGGGTGTGGGGGCCAATCTGCGCGCCGGTACCCAGGACCTGGGCAGCCTGCGCGTCGAGGTAGATGCCAATTTGCGCAAGATCGATGGCTTGGTCAAGGACTTACAGCGCCGTTGGCCTTTTGCCCGCAAAACGGAGGTGCAACTGCCATGAGTCCATCTCATTCAGTTCTTTGTGAGGCTAGGCGGCTTGCATCCAGTCTGTGCCTGTTGCTCAGCCTGGCAGCCTGTGGCACTCACCCTTTGCCGCCCGACTGGCAGGTCGAGGCCCAGAGCGGTACAGACCGTGCGGTAGCGGCCTATCTGCAAGGCCATCGCCGGGTCGCTGAGCTGGAGTTTGACCGTGCTGGCGCCGCTTTGTCGGCCACCGCGCAACCTGAGGTGCTGGCGCAGGGTGAGCTGCTGCGTTGTGCCGTGCGCCTGGCCAGTCTGGAACTTGGCCCCTGCGCCGCCTTTGAGCGCTTGCGCCCCGATTCCAGCCCGGCCCAGCAAGCCTACGCCGACTACCTGGCAGGTGCTCGTCTGCAAGCTGCGCAGCAAACGCTGTTGCCGGTGGTGCACCAGGCTATCGCCAAACAGCTGGCGGGTACCGGTTGGGACGATGCCCCTCTGCTGGCCCGGCTGGCTGATGCGGAACCTCTCACGCGCCTGGTGGCAGCGGCTGTGGTTTTTCAGGCGGGGCGCGCCAGCCCGGCGCTGGTGACTTTGGCTGTCGATACGGCCTCCGCCCAGGGTTGGCGTCGGCCCCTGCTGGCCTGGCTGGGCGTCCAAGCCCGTCTGGCCGAACTGGCGGGCCAAACTGACGAGCTGCAGCGCCTGCGCCGTCGCATGGATCTGCTGCCGGCCTCCGACTGAGGCCAGCCCCCTCGTCGCCGTTGACGTCACTCAGCTTTCGTAGCTGGACACGGGCAGGCAGCTGCAGAACAGGTTGCGGTCGCCGTAGACGTTGTCCACCCGGCCCACCGACGGCCAGAACTTGGTGTTGACCGCGTGGCCCCGTGCGGCGGCGGCGAGTTCGCGCGGGTAGGGG
>JBJOJH010000181.1:0-12484 GCA_046046715.1 Pseudomonadota bacterium
CTGCTGAGCCTGTGCCAGACCAGCGGTAGCGGCCAGTACAACGGCAGACACGGCCTGTATCAGTTGACGACGGTTTTTCATGATGTTTCAGCCCAAAAGTGATTGCGATGGGTGAATGATCGGCGCCTATGTCCATACAGTAAACGAATGATTTTTAAGTTGCTCATTACAAAAACGTCTATAGAGACGAAGCGCCCGCTCCGTCAACACGGTTGCGGAGTGGATGACAGGCGATGGATCGCGAGACGAGCAAGCTCACACCCATAGGCAAGGGCAACAATGACGCGATCCAACGCCATGCTCCCCATGAACCCCGATACGCCCCAGGGACTTGACCCCAGCACCGCCGCTCGCATCCTGCGTGAGGAAGGTCCCAACGAGCTGGGGGTGAGCCAGCGCCGTACCTTGCGCGACGTGGCCTGGGAGGTGGTGCGCGAACCCATGTTCTTGCTGCTCCTGGGTGCCGGGGCCATTTACCTGGCTATGGGTGACCCGCACGAGGCGCTGATCCTGTTGGGCTTTGTGCTCATCATCATGACGGTGACGGTGCTGCAGGAACGCCGCACCGACCAGGCGCTGGATGCCTTGCGCGAGTTGTCCAGCCCACGGGCGCAAGCCCTGCGTGGCGGCGTGCTGGTGCGCATTGCCGGACGAGAAGTGGTGCGCGGCGACCTGTTGTTGCTCAGCGAAGGCGAGCGCATTGCCGCTGATGGCGTGCTGTTGCAGGCGCACGAACTGGCCACAGACGAATCCATGCTGACGGGCGAGTCTGAAGCCGTGACCAAACAGGCTCCGGACGGCCGAGTGTTTGCCGGCACGATGGTGGTGAGCGGCCAGGGCGTGATGCGGGTTCTGGCCACCGGCCACCACACTGAGCTGGGCCGCATCGGGCGATCGCTACAAAGTATCGAGCTGCAGGCCTCGCCCCTGCGAGTAGAGGTGGCCCGGCTCACCCGGCGCCTGGTGGTCATCGGCATGTGCTTGTGCCTGGTGCTGGTGGGGCTGTACGGTTGGCAACGCGGGGGCGGCCTGGACGCCTGGCTGGCGGGCATCACCCTGGCCATGGGCCTGCTGCCGCAAGAGTTTCCGGTGATCATGATCATTTTTCTGGCCTTTGGCGCCCGGCGCATGGCGCTCAAGCAGGTGCTGACGCGACGCCTCAATGCCATCGAGACCCTGGGCCAGGCCACCGTGCTGTGTGTGGACAAGACCGGCACACTCACCGCCAACCGCATGGCCGTTGCAGCCCTGAGCGTGGATGGCGAGGTGCTCGACACCCGACAGCTGGCCGCAGGCAGCCTGCCCGAGTCTTTTCATGAGCTGCTGGAATACGCCGTGCTGGCCAGCGAAATCGAGCCGCACGACCCCATGGAGCAGGCCTGCCAGCAGCTTGCGGCGCAGCAACTGGCGCACACCGAGCACATGCACCCGCAGTGGCAACTGGCCCGCGAGTACGAGTTATCGCCCGGCCTGCTGGCCATGAGCCATCTGTGGCGCAACGGCTCGGCTACGCATGATGTGGTGGCGACCAAAGGCGCCCCGGAAGCGGTGGCCGAGCTGTGCCATCTGTCCACCGACAGGCAGCATCAAGTTGCGGTGCAGGCCGCCCAGTTGGCCGACCAGGGCTTGCGTGTGCTGGGGGTGGCCAAGGCACACCGTGCGCTGAGCCAGGGCTGGCCCGAGCTGCAGCATGACTTCGACTTTGAGTGGCTGGGCCTGGTGGCGCTGGCCGACCCGCTGCGATCCGAGGTGCCCGCCGCCATGGCCTTGTGTCAGCGTGCGGGCATTCGGGTGGTGATGATCACCGGCGACCACCCGCGCACCGCCCGTGCCATTGCACGCCAGGCCGGCATCGCCGGCGAGCAAGTGCTCAGCGGCGACGACATGATGGCCCTGGACGCGACACAACTGGCCGCGCAGCTGGACACCGTGAACGTGTTTGCCCGGGTCAAGCCGGCGCAAAAGCTGGCGCTGGTCGAGGCCTTCAAGGCGCGTGGCGACGTAGTGGCCATGACCGGCGACGGTGTGAACGACGCCCCCGCCCTGAAAGCCGCACACATCGGCATTGCCATGGGGCAGCGTGGCACCGATGTGGCGCGTGAAGCTGCCTCCCTGGTGCTGCTGAAGGATGACTTCTCGACCATCGTGAGTGCGGTTGCCATGGGCCGGCGCGTCTTTGCCAACCTGCGCCAGGCCATGATCTACACCCTTGCGGTGCACATGCCCATGCTGGGATTGGCGCTGTTGCCGCTGCTGCTGGGCCTGCCGCTGGTGCTGGCGCCGCTGCACATTGCGTTTCTGGAGCTGGTGATCGACCCCACATGCTCCGTGGTGTTCGAGGCCGAAGAGGGAGCACCCGAGCTGATGACCCAGCCACCACGCCCGGCGTCCGAGCCACTGTTGTCTACCGAGCACCTGGTGCAGGGGGTCTTGCAAGGCAGCCTGGTCACAGCAGCGGTGGTGGGCTTGTATGCGGCGGTGCTGGCCAGTGGCATGCTGGCCGACGCTGCACGCACCATGGCGTTTGTGGCGCTGGTCACGGCCAACGCTGCACTGATCTTGCCCAGCCGCAGCCATCAGCTGTCCTGGCGTCGTCTGTGCGCGGGCCTGCCGAAGATCAGCCTGTGGGTCCTGGGTGGCACGCTGGTGGCCCTGGTGCTGGTCACCTGTGTACCGGCCCTGGCACTAGCCTTTGGCTTTGGTGTGCTGAGCCCGCTGCGGTGGGTGTCGGCCCTGGCCGTGGGCGTGGCGATGTTGCCGGTATTTCAAGCTGGCAAGGCACTGACGCTGGCCCTGCACAAAAAACCCTTGGGCGCGTCGACTACAGTTTGACCGGTACGCTTGGGTTGATCTCTTTACCTTTCAGGACTTGCTCATGAGCTCGCTTTTTTCACCTTACGCGCTGGGTAGCCTTAGCCTGCGCAACCGCATCGTCATTGCGCCCATGTGCCAGTACTCGGCCACTGACGGTAATGCGGGCGACTGGCACCTGATGCACCTGGGGCAAATGACCCAATCGGGTGCCGGCCTTCTGATCCTGGAGGCGACGGCCGTCGAGCCCGAGGGCCGCATCTCGCCCGGCGACCTGGGCCTTTGGAACGACAGCAACGAGCAAGCCCTGGGCCGTGTGTTGAAGGCCGTACGCCAACATTCGCGCATGCCGATTGCGATTCAGCTCGGCCATGCCGGTCGAAAGTCCTCCAGCCGCAGCCCCTGGGAAGGTGGCCAACTCATATTGCCAGAGCAGGGCGGCTGGCGGCCCATGGGCCCGAGCGCCATTGCCCATGCCGCGCACGAACCTGCACCCCTGGAGATGACAGCCGACGACCTGGCACGCGTACGCGATGCCTTTGTGGCCGCTGCAGTGCGCGCGCATCGCATCGGCATCGATGCCATCGAACTGCACGCGGCACACGGCTACTTGCTGCACCAGTTCTTGTCGCCCTTGTCCAACCAGCGCACCGATGCCTACGGCGGCTCGCTGGAGAACCGCATGCGCTTTGTGCTGGAGGTCTTTCAGGCTGTGCGCGCCGCCGTGCCGGCCAGCATGCCCGTAGGCATGCGCCTGTCGGCCACCGACTGGGTGGAAGGGGGCTGGGACGAGGCCCAGAGCATCACCTTTTCGCACGCCCTGAAGGCGCTCGGCGGCGACTTCATTCATGTGTCCAGCGGCGGCTTGTCCACCCAGCAAAAAATTCCGCTCGGGCCCAATTACCAGGTGCCCTTTGCCGAGCGCATCCGTCACGCCACCGGCTTGCCCACAATGGCGGTGGGGCTGGTCACCGAGCCGGCACAGGCCGAGGCCATCATCGCCAGCGGCCAGGCCGACCTGGTGGCCCTGGCGCGGGCCATGTTGTTCAACCCGCGTTGGCCCTGGCATGCTGCGGCCCAACTCGGCGCCCAGGTGGACGTGCCACCGCAGTACTGGCGCTCGCAACCCCGTGAGTTGACCGGCCTGTTTGGCGACGTGCGCATCGGCCAGCGCTGAGGGCCGGAGCTCGCGCCTTGCACGAGTTCAGACGAGATTGCGCATGGCCTGGGCGGTTTCGCGCAGCAGCGGCAGCACCCGCTGGGCCGCGTCCTGCGAGCTTTCGTTTTGTATCGGCATGCTGACCGACAAGGCGGCCAGCAGTTCACCCTTGCGGTCGCGCAACGGCACGGCAACGCCTCGGTAGGCCAGATCAAACTGTTGATCGGACACCGACCAACCCTGGGCCCGTATGCGCATGGCCTCCAGGCGCACGCGCTCCTTGCTGGTGATGGTGTGCGAGGTGAAAGGCTTGAGTTCGGTCTTGGCCAGCCAATGGTCTACGGCCTCCTCACCCTGCATGGCCAGCAGCAGCATGCCGGCTGCCGTGACGTGCGCCGGCACCCGAGCACCCAGCACAAAGCCGGTGTTCATGCCCCGGTTGGAGCCATTGCGAGCCACGTAGATGATTTCTTCGCCATCGAGCACGCACACGTAAGAGATTTCCTGGGTGCCAGCGGTCAGGCGCTGCAAAAAGGGCTGCACGATGCGCGGCAAGCGCGCTGACTCCAGGTAGGCCTGCCCCAGGCGCATGACGCGCGGCGTGAGCCAGAACAACTTGCCATCAGTGGCCACGTAGCCCAGGTGGTTCAGGGTAATGAGGTAACGGCGTGCCGCGGTGCGCGTCAGGCCACAGCGCTGCGCCGCCTGCGTGGCAGTGAGGCGCGGGTGCGCATCGTCAAAGGTCTCGATGATGGACAGGCCTTTTTCCAAGCCGGCGATCCAGTCGCGCTTATCAACCGGCGGACCCGGGGCCTCGAACTTAACTTGGGGTGCGGTAAACATGCCGTGATGATGCCCAGAAGACTGATGCCCAGGCCGAGGGGAAACCCTGATTACGTTCGAATAACGTACGCATTCGTTCGTTTATCGCGCACACTATCGAAAATCGATTTGTTTTTTCGGTTTGCATCTTTAAAGTTCGCGCCAAGTCAGCGGTTTGAGCGATTAACGCACTTTTCACTGATGTTTTGCCGTCCCACAACGCAAGGTTGCCACCTTGAAACAACCCACTCCGAGGAGATCGCCATGAAGACCCGTTTCGCACTCAAGTTTGCCGCTGCTTGCACACTCGCCGCCGTGGCCAGCCTGTCCCAGGCCCAGGACATCAAAATTGCCAACATCGTCGAACTTTCCGGCCCCGGCACCACCTCGGGCACCATGTTCAAGAACGGCGTGGAAATGGCTATCAAGGAAATCAATGCCAAGGGTGGCATCCTGGGCAAGAAGATCGCATCCACCACCGAAGACACCCAGACCAACCCTGGCGTGGCCAAAGGCCTGACCCAAAAAGCCGTGGACGATGACGTGTTTGCCATCTTTGGACCCGTTTATTCGGGCTCCATCATGGTCTCCATGGCCGAGAGCAAGCGCGGCGAAACGCCCAACTTCACCGGCGGTGAAGCAGCTTCCATCACCCAGCAAGGCAACCCCTATGTGTTCCGTACCGCCTTCGGTCAGAGCACCTCTTTCCCCAAGTTGGCAAAGTACATCAACGCCAAGTCCAAGAAGCTGGCTGTGATTTACGTGAACAACGACTTCGGCAAGGGCGGCCAGGCGACCATCAAGCAACTTCTGCAAGGTTCGGCCACCCAGATCGTGGCTGAGGTCTCGACAGAGTCCGGTCAGGTGGACTTCTCGGCTGCCGTGATTCAGGCCAAGCAGTCTGGCGCCGATGCCCTGTTTGCCTACACCAACGAGGAAGAGTCGGCCCGCCTGCTGCGCGAACTGAAGAAGCAGGGTTGGAACAAGCCCGTGATTGGTGAAACCGTGCTGACCAGCGCCAAGGTGGTGGAGCTGGCGGGCGAAGCTGCCAATGGCGCTGTGGCCCACGTCGGCCTGACTGTTGAAGCCCCTCAGCTGCAAGACTTCGGCAAAAAATACCTGGCCGCTTACAACTCGGGCTCGGATCACAACGGCGTGAAGGGCTACACCGGCGTGTATGTGCTCAAGGCGGCCATCGAAAAAGCAGGCAAGCTCGATCGCAAGGCCGTGGCTGCAGCCATCCGCAACAGCTGCTTCTCTGCCAAGCAACACCCTGGCGTGCTGATGGATGTCTGCTTTGACGACAAGGGTGACATCGACCGCGAAAGCTTCATGGTTGAAGTCCGCAACGGCAAGACCGTGGTCGCTGAAACCCTCCCACCCCTGGGCAAGAAGTAAGCTAGCGACCCCTGTTTGACACCTCAAGTTCATGTCTGATCACAGCAAATTCATCCTGGCCGGTGTGATGGGCTGGCCGGTGGCGCACACGCGCTCCCCGGCCATCCACAACCACTGGATTGCCCATCACGGTTTGAAGGGTGCCTATGTGCAGCTGCCCGTCATGCCCGAGCACCTGGAGGCGGCTGTGCGTGGCCTGCCAGCGCTGGGCTTTGCCGGCTGCAATGTCACCGTGCCCCACAAGGTCAGCGTTATGTCGCTGGTGGATGTGGTGCACCCGGTGGCCCAGCGCATCGGCGCCATCAACACCATCGTGGTGCAAGCCAATGGGCAGTTGCTGGGCATGAACAACGACGGTGTCGGATACATCCAGAGCCTGCGGGATGCAGACCCGAGCTGGCGCGGTGACGCGGGTCCGGTGCTGGTGATCGGTGCGGGTGGCGCAGCCCGAGCCATTGTGGTGGGTCTGCTGGATGAAGGCGCACCCGAAGTGCGCCTGACCAACCGCACCCGTGAACGGGCTCAAGCCCTGGCGGCAGAACTGGGTGACCGGGTCAAGGTGGTGGACTGGAGCGAGCGCAACGCAGCCATGGCTGGCGTGGCACTGTTGGTCAACACCACCACACAAGGCATGTACGGCCAGCCGGCGCTGGACGTGGTGCTGGACGACCTGCCGCCCGGCGCGCTGGTGTCGGACGCCATCTACATTCCGCAAGAAACGCCTTTGCTGGCCACAGCCCGCCTGCGCGGACACCGCACCGTGAATGGTTTGGGCATGCTGCTGAACCAGGCACGTCCGGCCTTTGAAGCGTGGTTTGGGGTGCGGCCCGAGATCACACCCGCACTGCTGCAAGCCGTACAGGCCACGTTCTGAACACCAGGAGCATTGCTTGTCGATATTCGATCTGCCCAAGATCGACGGGCATTGCCATGTCCTCGATCCACTAGGTTTCCCCTACGCCGACGATGTGGCCTACCGGCCACAGGGCCAGGAAGTCGGCACCGCCGACTACTTTGCCCATGTGATGCAGGCCTATGGCGTGCAACACGCCTTGCTGGTGGGGCCCAACTCGGGCTACGGTACCGACAACCGCTGCCTGCTGGCGGCCATTGCCCAGGGCCAAGGCCGTTTCAAGGGCATCGCGGTTGTGCCTGCGGACGCCTCGAACGAAGTCTTGCAAACGCTAAAGGCACAGGGCATCGTGGGCATCGCCTTCAATGCCGCGCTGCATGGACTGGCCTACTACGACGACATCGACCTATTGCTGCAGCGCATGCATGCGCTGGGTTTGTGGGCCCAGTTCCAGGTCAGTGGCAACCAGTTGTGCGACTTGCTGCCACGGCTGCAGCGCATCGGCATCAAGACGCTGATCGACCACTGCGGTCGACCCGTCATCGCTGACGGCCTGCAGGCACCTGGGTTTCAGGCGCTGCTGGCACTGGGGCGCAGCGGCCAGGGCGTGGTGAAGCTTTCCGGGTTGGCCAAGTTCTCACAGCAAGGCTACCCGTTTGACGACGCCCGGGACCCTGTGCAGGCCCTGCTGCAGGCCTTTGGCCCGGCGCGCTGCATCTGGGCATCAGACTGGCCCTACCTGCGGGCCGAATACCGCTTGGACTACGGCACTCTGCTGACCCTTGCGGAGCGCTGGTTCACCCCCGAGCAATGTCGCCAAGTGATGTGGGACACACCCAAGCAACTTTTTGGATGGTGAGGAGACCATGACCGATTTTTTCCAACTCTTTCTCAGTGGCATGGCCACCGGAAGCATCTACGCCCTGGTGGCCCTGGGCTTCACGCTGCTCTGGCAGGCCTCGGGCACCATCAACTTTGCCCAGGGCGAATTTGTCATGCTGCCAGCCATCATCATGGTGATCCTGCTGCACAGCCAGGTGCCCTTGATCATGGCATTCAGCGTGGCGATCGTGCTGTCGGTGGTGATTCTGGGCTGGCTGTTCAAGCGCGGCTTGGTCGACCCCCTGTTCAAGTTCGGCATGATGCCCATCGTGGTGGCCACCATCGGCCTGTCGATTGCCATGCGCAATGGCATTCGTGCGGGCTACAGTGCCGAGCCACAGCCCTTTCCGCAAGTGTTCCCGGATCAGGTCTACAACCTCTGGGGTGTCACGGTTTCGGGCAGTGATATCGGCACTTTTGTGTTGGCGATGGCGCTGGTGCTGGTGACACAGGCTTTTCTGTCCAAGACAGTCACCGGCCGTGCCATGCAGGCCGTGGCGCAAAACACCGAAAGCGCCTCGGTGCTGGGTATCAATGTGCCACGCATGATTTTTTACACCTTTGCCATCAACGCCATCCTGGCCGCCGCCGCCGCCCTGCTGGTCACCCCCACCTACCTGGCCAAGTTCGACATGGGCGAAGGCCTGGGCACCAAGGCCTTCTTCGCCGCCATCATTGGTGGCTTCAACAACTCACGTGGCGCCTTGCTAGGCGGCCTGATCGTGGGTGTGTGCGAGAACCTGGCGGCTGCCTACATCTCGCCTGCCTACAAGGATGCCGTCGCCCTCATCATCTTCATGGTGGTGATCCTGTTCAAGCCTCAAGGTCTGCTGGGCCGCAAAGAAGAGCGCAAAGTATGAAAAAACTCCATATCTTCCTGGGCCTGGCAGCGCTGGTCGCCCTGATCGTGGTGCCCACGTTCATGAAGAACTACGGCGTCCACCTCTTCACGACCTGGCTTGTGTTCATCATCGCCACCATGGGACTGAACCTGACCGTGGGCTACGCGGGCCAGAAGTCGCTCGGCCACGCCGCGTTTTTTGGCATCGGGGCCTACACCGTGGCCATCATGCTCAAGGCTGGCATCAGCTTCTGGATCGGCCTGCCTACCGGCGCGCTGCTGTGCTTTGTGGTGGGCCTGATCCTGGGCTTTCCGGCCCTGCGGGTGCAGACCATCTACCTGGCCTTTGCCACGCTGGGCTTCAACACCGCCTTGTGGCTGGTGATGCGCAACGAGGAATGGCTGACCGGCGGCACCTTCGGCATCAACAACATCGCCCGGCCCAGCCTGTTTGGCCTGAGCCTGGACGGTAACCGCGCTTATTACTACCTGGTGCTGGCCTTTGCCGTGGTGCTGGCACTGTTGCTGTGGAGCCTGTTGCGCAGTCCCTGGGGCAAGGCCTTCACGGCCCTGCGCGACAACGCCATCCGGGCCGAGAGTCTGGGCATCGACACCCGTGGCTACACCCTGCTGAGCTTTGCCATCGGCGCCACTTTTGCAGGTATTGCCGGGGGGCTGTATGCCTCGCAGGTGCAGTTCATCGACCCCGCCCTGTTCACCGTGGGTTCGTCCATCATGATGTACCTCATGGTGGTGGTGGGTGGCCCGGGTTACTTTTTCGGGCCGGTTCTGGGCGCTGCTGTGGGCGTGATCCTGCCCGAGTGGCTGCGTTTCGCGCAGGCCTGGTACCTGTTCGTGTTCGGCTCGGCTGTGGTGCTGCTGATGATCTGGCTGCCCGATGGACTGCTGTCCATCCCCGACCGACTGAAGGCCCGCAAACAGGCCAAGGAAGCCTCGGCCGCCCGTGCAGCATCGGCACAAGCGGCCACCCAACTCGGAGCAAAAGCATGAGCCACACGCACCACCATGACCGCCCGGCTGGCGCGCCGGTGCTCAAAGTCACCGGCCTGAAAAAAGCCTACGGCGCCATCCAGGCCGTGGGCGGCGTGAGTTTCGAAGTCCAGCCCGGCGAAATCTTCGGCGTGATTGGCCCCAACGGCTCGGGCAAGACGACCCTGTTCAACTCCATGCTGGGCCAGATCACACCCGATGCCGGCAAGATCGAGCTCAACGGCGAGGATGTGACGCAACTGGGCCCCCTTGAGCTCAACCGCCGCGGTGTGGGACGCACCTTCCAGACACTACAGGTGTTTGGCAAGATGAGCGTGCGCGACAACCTGATCGTGGCCGCCCAGGAGCACCAGGGCACTCTGTTCAGCCGCATGTTTGCCCCCAGCGACTCGGGTCTGGGCGACAAGGCCGATGCGCTGATCGACCGCTTCCGCATCCGACATGTGGCCGACAAGAAGGCCGGCGAGCTGTCTTACGGCCAGCAAAAGTTGGTGGACATTGCCATGGCCTTCATGAGCGAACCCGACCTGGTTCTGCTTGACGAACCCTGCGCCGGCGTGAACCCCAGCCTGGTGGGCGGCATTAGCACCCTGCTCAAAGACCTGAACCGTAACCCGGCAGCAGGCAAAAAAAGCTCGTTTGTGGTGATTGAACACAACATGGACTTTGTGATGGATCTGTGCCACCGCATCATGGTGATGGTGGAAGGCCAGGTGCTGGCCATCGGCACGCCTGATGAAATCCGTGGCAACAAGCAAGTGCTCGACGCCTATCTGGGAAACTGAGATGACAGCACACAACACAGACATCTGCATCGAATTCGACGACGTGGTGGCGGGCTACAAGGATTTCATGATCCTGAACAACTTGTCGTTCAAGGCCCGCAAGGGCTCCATCACGCTGTTGATCGGGCCCAACGGCGCGGGCAAGTCCACCGTGCTCAAAACCCTGTTTGGCTTGCTCAAACCGCGCCAGGGCCGCATTCTGCTCAATGGCGAAGAAGTCAACGGCGCCTCCCAAAAAGACCTGCTGGCCAAGGGCATCGCCTTTGTACCGCAAGGCCGCAACCTGTTTGGCCAGCTCAGCGTGTACGAGAACCTGGAGCTGGGCGGCATCACGCTGGGCATGAAAACCACGCACGAGCGCATTCCCGAGGTGCTGGAGTTTTTCCCAAGGGTGAAGGAGCGCATGCATTCGCGCGCAGCCTCCTTGTCAGGCGGCGAACAAAAGCAGCTCGAAATTGGCCGCGCCCTGCTGTTGCGCCCCAAGGTGCTCCTGATCGACGAGCCCTCGATCTGCCTGTCGCCCATGGGGGTCATGGATGTCTTCAAACTCCTGCTCAAGCTGGCCGACCAGGGCACGACGGTGCTGATGGTGGAACAGAACGTGAAAAGCGCGCTGAAGTTTTCGGATGATGCGATGGCGCTCGAATCTGGCCGCCTGGTGCTGCACAAGCCGGCCTCCGAGATCCTGGCCGACCCCAATATGGAGCGGCTGTTTCTGGGGGGTGCGCATGCCGCCCCGGCTCCCGCTGCAGCCTGAAGCCCGACCATGGGACATCGGGGCCGTCCATGCTGCCTATGACTGTCTCGGACATTCTGAGCTTGGACGGCCGCAGCCTGTTGGCCACCCTGCTACGCCATGAGGCCGCCTCGGCGCTGGCGCTGGCACGTCTGGGTCAGATCGACCTGGACGCGGCGCAATCCATTGCCAACACCTGCAAGCCCGAGCTGTTTTCTCTCGACACCTTGCTGCGCGACACCCTGCACTTTGAGTCCAGCGGTGGTGTGGGCATGCCGCCCCTGATGCAGGCCTTGCAGGAAACGGTGCAACTGTTCAACCCACAGGCAGCGCAGGGCGTATTTTTAGGTGGGCAGTGGCCGGCCATGCGTCACAACGCGCTGGTCTGCCTGACTCACGAAATCATGCGCAAGCTGCAATCGCAGCTGCAAAACCTGTTGCTGCTGCCCGAGCCACAGTTACGGGCAACTGTCGGCTTGCAGCAGGCCGGTATTCGGCTGCACGACACGGCCCAACGGGCACTGCGCCTGCAATTGCCCTTGGCCATAACGCTCATACCCGACCAACAGCCTAACTTCATGTCGCATCTGGCAGAACAACTGCAGCTGCCGGGCGAGGCTGCCCTACCCAGCACCGCAGCTGCCGACGACTGGGCGGCCCTGGGCAGTGAATTAGGCATTCTGATGATGGCCACCGGCCGCACTGCAGCGCAAACAGTGGCACCGCCTTGGCCCAAGTCTGCCGTTGACACGGCCCTGGCCCAGGCGCGTCGAGCACCCCTGCTGGTCGCGCAGTGGATGAACGAAACCTGCAGCTTTGATGCGCCCCTGAGTGAGCCCTGCGCGTTCTGGCAACACCGCCTGCCCCTGTGGTCCACACTGGCCACCGAGGCAGCGCTGGGTCTGAGCCGCCTGATCGAGCCGGACTGAGGTCGTACGGCAGGGATGCGGCGAGCAGCCATCCCTTACAGTCATGGTTTCCACGGAGTTGACCATGAAGCAACTGGCTTTCATCAAACGCAGCAACGGCAGTCACTGGGTCGGTGACGGCTTTCCGGTGCGCAATATGTTCTCGTACAACGACATCCACGTGGCGATGTCGCCCTTTTTGATGCTGGACTACGCCGGCCCGGCACACTTCGAGCCCACCACCCAGCGCCGCGGCGTCGGGTGGTGGGCTCGAAGTG
>JBJOJH010000182.1:0-16041 GCA_046046715.1 Pseudomonadota bacterium
CCCTTGCAGGGCGTCGCGACCACCTTCACTGGCGCTGACGACGAAAGCGAGCAAGCCAGCTGGGCCGCCGAGTTGTCCCCGGTCAAACACGAATTGGGCAGGTGCCGCTGGCCCGCTGCGCAAGGCCAGCATGGGCTGGGGCAAGCGCGCGTCCGGCGCCCAGGCGTAAAGCGTGGCGATGGCCTTGAATTGAAGCTGTCCGGTGCAGGCCGCCCATTCCTTCAGGGCTTGCGCCAGTAGGGTTTGCTCGGTGCCTCCGTCTGCACTGGCTGTGTTGGCAAAGCGGGCCATGGCTCGATGGGCTTCATGGGTACCCGTGGCCCAGATCACTTGTTCATAGGGCTCCTGATGGACCCACCAGTGCGGGGCCTGCCAGTGCATATGCTGTATGCGCGTGCCAGTCCGCACCTGGGCACCGTGGGCTCGGAGCCAGCGTGCGGCTGCCTGAGGCAGCAACGCATCCAGATCGGCGATGGGTAAGAGCAGGTGGGAGCCCCCTCGCACACCGAACAACGCGTCCTTGAGCACGCGCAAAAAAACGAGCCCGCTGGCCTCCTGGGCTGGGGTGTTGAGTGCAGAGACGCACAGCGGCTCGATCAGCTCGGTCATCAAGATCGGGCTCAGGCCCCGGCAGAGTTCGGTGACCGACGTGGTGGGCCCGCATTGAAAGCCTGCCAGTTGCCAGGCCATGCAGGTCCTGAGTAACGAGAGCTTGTCCCCCCAGCGCCAGCCTTTCGCCAGGATGATGGCAGCCAGTGCATCCAGCGGTGCCGGCCAGGTGCTTGCCCAGTCGGGCGTTTGAAGGCCGCTGCCATCGGCAAAAGACATGGCCAGTGGCCGGCGAAGCAGGACCTGTTCGTCGTCCACGCCCAGTTCGCGCATCAGATCGAGGGTCTGGGTGTAGGCACCGATCAGGATGTGCTGACCGTTGTCCAGACGTGTGGTCGCACCGTGGGGCAAGGGGGTGTCGAAGGGCAGGGCACGCGCCCGGCCACCCAGGGTGCTAGCGGCTTCGAAAACAGTGACTTCGTGACCCGCCTGGCAGGCAGTCACAGCCGCCGATAAGCCAGCCCAACCACCACCGACGATGGCGATTTTCATGCCATAAAAGCTTACAGCCTGCCCAGGGCCTGGACGCGCCAGGCCAGCCAAAGCTTACGCAGAGGAGGCAGGCTAGTGCGCTGGTGCAGCACCTGAAAGCCATCGCGCTCAATCTCGCGCAGCAGGGTGCGGTAGATGCTGGCCATCATCAGGCCGGGCTTCTGGGCCCGCCGGTCCAGCTCGGGCAACATGGCCAAAGCCTCGTCGTACAACCCATGGGCGCGCTGAGCCTGAAATGCCATCATCGCGCGGAAGCGTTGCTGAAAGTCCGCTTGCGCGGCATCGCCCCCGGCACCCTGGCGCTTGAGGACTTCATGCGCCTTCACATCGAACTGCTGCAGCTCATTGACGGGCAGATAAATGCGTCCCCGCATGGCATCCTCACCCACGTCACGAATGATGTTGGTGAGCTGGAAAGCCTGGCCCAGGCGGTGCGCATACGCGGTGGTCTCGGGCTGGGTTTGCCCAAAAATGCGTGCGGCCACTTCGCCCACCACGCCCGCTACCAGGTGGCAGTAGCGTTGCAGTGCCGGATAGTCGAGGTAACGGGTTTGCGACAGGTCCATCTGGCAGCCTTCGATGACTGCCTGCAGGTGGGCTTGTTCAATCTGGTAGTCCGCGACCAGCGGCATCAGCGCCTTCATGACCGGATGGATGGGCTGGCCCGCATAGGCCGATGCCACCTCTTTTTGCCACCATGCCAATTTGGTGCTGGCGACTCCCGGGTCTTCGACGTCGTCCACCACGTCATCGACTTCCCTGCAAAACGCATAAAAGGCGGTGATGGCCGCCCGGCGCGCCTTGGGTAGGAATAAAAAGGCGTAATAGAAGCTGCTGCCAGAGGCCGCCGCTTTTTGCTGAACGTATTGCTCGGGGGTCATGGGTGGATTGTCGCCCTTCGGCAGGCCGGTTTTCAGGCGCGCATCCTGAGCGCGCGCCAAAGCATCAGGGCTGCATCGCCCTTCTTGAGGGTGGGGCGTTGGTTCAGTGTGGCAAAGCCCAGGGCCTCGATTTTGTCCAGGATGCGCAGACCGCCTTGCACGACCAGACGCAGCTCCCAGCCGGTACGCCCGGGCACGTGCAGGGCCAGTGGTGCGCCGTGCAGCATCAGCTCGCGGGCGTGTTGCACTAGATCGGCAACGAGTGCACGGGTGTGCGGCGTGTCCTGCTGGTTCTGCAGCAGCCTGGCATCTACACCGAATGCCTCGCAAGACTGGCGAGGTACATAAAAGCGGCCCCTGGGAAGGTCCACGCTGAGGTCTTGCCAAAAGTTGATGAGCTGCAAGGCGCTGCAAACGGCATCGCTTTGCTGCAATGATTCATCGTCATCGATGCTGTAAAGATGCAGCAGCAGACGGCCCACCGGATTGGCGGAGCGACGGCAGTAGTCCAGCAGCTCGGTCATGTCTGCGTAGCCCGAACCGTCGCGGGTCTTGATGACGTCCTGCACAAAGGCATCGAGCAGATCAGCCAGCAGGGGTACGGGCAGCCCCCATCGCACCAGTGAGGCTTCCAGCGGGTCAAATACCTGTGTCCAGCGGCCACTGTGGTGACGGCCGGCTGCGATGGCCAGCAGATCGGCCCGCATGGCGCTCAGGTCCTGCAGGCGCTCGGAAGCGCTTGCGTTGCCCTCATCCGCAATGTCGTCGGCTGTGCGCGCGAAGTTGTAGATGGCCTTGATGGGCGCGCGCAACAGGGGCGGGCACAGCCAGGATGCAACGGGAAAGTTTTCGTAGTGCTCGGCCATGCGGCTGATGTTAGCGCCAGCGTCCGCGTGTAAAAAATATAACTAACCAATTGGTCAGTAAAATGAAACCGAACTTTCCATTTGTTTTCCATCTGAATTGGCCCACCATGTCCCAACTGCACGCAGCGTTTTTGTGCCGACCTTTCGTACGTCTTGTTTTTGCAAGTTGCCTGGTGTTGCTGGTGAGCGCATGCTCCAAGCCTACCCCCGCTGATGAGCCCGTGCGTGCCGTTCGTGTGATGACGGTGGCCCAGAGCGGCATGGCGGACGGCTTGGCCTACGCGGGCGAGGTGCGTGCCCGCACTGAGTCGAGACTGGGTTTTCGGGTAGGCGGCAAGTTGATCAAGCGCATGGTGGATGTGGGCGATCGGGTGCGGGCAGGCCAGGTGCTGGCCCAGCTCGACGTGCAAGACTATCAATTGGCACAGGATGGAGCGCGTGCGCAGGCCGTGGCGGCAGGGACCCAGCGTGACCTGGCGGCGGCGGACCTTAAGCGCTTCAAGGAACTGCGGGAGCAAGGCTTCATCAGCGGTGCCGAACTGGAGCGCCGGGAGGCGACCCTGAAGGCGGCGCAAGCCCAGTTCGATCAGGCACAAGCCCAGCTGGGCAGCCAGAGCAATCTGGCGGCGTACACACAGCTGCGGGCGGATGTGTCGGGGGTGGTCACTGGCGTGGAGGCGGAGCCTGGGCAGGTGCTGGCTGGCGGCTCTCCCGTGGTCAGGCTGGCCCAGGATGGCGCGCGCGATGTGGTGTTTGCGGTGCCCGAGGACAAGTTGGCAGCGGTGAAAGTCGGTATGACCGTGAACTTGAAGCAGTGGGGTCGTGACAGTGCGCTCAAGGGCGTCATCCGCGAGTTGGCCGCCAGTGCCGACCCCGTGACCCGGACTTTTCAGGTGAAGGCTGCGTTAGACCAAGGGGTGTCTTGGCCGCTGGGGACCACCGCATATGTGCAACTGCAAACGCCTGAGCGCGCTGGGCTACAGGCGATCAAGCTGCCCACTTCGGCCCTGTGGCTCGATGGCAAGCAGTCGGCTGTTTGGGTGCTGGATACCGCCAGCATGAGCGTTCGCGCGCAACACGTGGAGGTCAACACCGCAGACGGCAGCGATGCCGTAGTGGCTGACGGCTTGCAGCCAGGCATGCAAGTGGTGACGGCGGGCGTGCATGTGTTGTCGCCCGGTCAGAAGGTCACGATCTACAAGGAGCCCGTGTCTGCTAGTCGGCCTGATGTGGCCGCCACTCATCGTGCACCCGCCGGGAAGTGAGACCCGCCATGACCCAGTTACAACCGAAAGACGGCTTCAATTTATCCAAATGGGCGCTGGAGCACCCGGCGCTGACGCGTTACTTGCTGGTCGTGCTCATGCTGCTGGGCTTTGCCGCCTACTTCCAGCTGGGGCAGGACGAAGACCCGCCGTTCACCTTCCGGGCCATGGTGGTGCGCACGTATTGGCCAGGTGCCACAGCTCAGCAGGTGGCCGAACAGGTCACCGACAAGATCGAGCGCACGCTGCAAGAGGTGCCCTACGCTGACAAGATCCGCAGCTACTCCAAACCCGGTGAGTCGCAGATCATTTTCCAGATCAAGGATTCGTCCAAGGGGTCTGAGGTGCCCAGCGTCTGGTATGCCGTTCGCAAGAAAGTGGGAGACATGCGCTACACCCTGCCGCAGGGTGTTCAGGGTCCGTTTTTCAACGACGACTTCGGCGATGTGTATGGCGTGATCTACGCGCTGCAGTCGGATGGTTTCAGCTACGCCGAGCTCAAGTCGTTTGCAGACGACGCCCGACAGAAGTTGCTGCGCGTACCCGACGTGGCCAAGGTGGAGTTGTTTGGGGCACAGGATGAGAAGGTGTACATCGAGATCTCGCAAAAGCGCCTGTCACAACTGGGCCTGGACTTGGGTGCCGTTCTGGGGCAGCTGAATGCGCAAAACGCGGTGGAGAGTGCAGGCGCGGTACACACGCCCCAAGACACGGTGCAGGTGCGGGTGCAGGGGCAGTTTGACGCCATCGACCAACTTCGAGCGATGCCCATCAAGGGCGCAAGCGGGGCTCAATTGCGTTTGGGTGACATCGCCCAGGTCCAGCGCGCCTATGCGGACCCGCCCAATGTGAAAGTGCGCCACCAGGGGCAGGAGGTGATTGCGCTGGGGGTGTCGATGACCAAGGGTGGTGACATCATTGCTCTGGGCAAGGCCCTCAAAGCGCAGTCTGAGGTGATTGCCAAAAGCCTGCCAGTGGGCGTCAGCCTGGTTCAGATTCAGGATCAACCGACGGCCGTGGTGTCCTCGGTCAGTGAGTTTGTCAGCGTGCTGATTGAAGCGGTGGTGATTGTGCTGGTCGTGAGCTTTGTCAGCCTGGGGTTACATCGCCGCCAGGGGAGTCAACCCCTTTGGCGCCGCTATTACATCGACATGCGCCCCGGCCTGGTGGTGGGCATCACCATACCGCTGGTCCTGGCGGTCACATTTTTGGCCATGTGGTACTGGAACATCGGGCTGCACAAAATCTCGCTGGGCTCGCTCATCATTGCCCTGGGCTTGCTGGTGGACGACGCGATCATTGCGGTCGAAATGATGGTGCGCAAGATGGAAGAAGGCTATGACAAGGTGCGCGCGGCCACCTTTGCCTACGAGATCACCGCCATGCCCATGCTGACCGGTACCTTGATCACCGCAGCAGGCTTTTTGCCGATCGGCATTGCCAAGTCGGTGACCGGTGAATACACCTTCGCGATTTTTGCCGTGACGGTGATTGCGCTGGTCCTGAGCTGGATTGTTTCGGTTTACTTCGTGCCTTACCTGGGCACGCTGCTGCTCAAAAGCCCGCGCCAGCTCTCCAACGATGGCTCCGGCCATGCACCTGGCTCTGACCACCCGCATGAGATGTTTGACAGTCCGTTTTACAACGGATTCAGGCGCGCCGTGGACTGGTGCGTCAGGTATCGCTGGCTCACCATAGGCGCGACGGTACTGACCTTCGCCCTGGGCATCGTGGGCATGGGGCGGTTGCAGCAGCAGTTCTTCCCGGATTCGAGCCGGCCAGAGATTCTGGTCGACATCTGGTTTCCCGAGGGCACCTCCATCAGGGCCAACGAAGAGGTGAGCAAGCGCCTGGAACAGCGGCTGATGCAGGAAGCTGGCGTGACGTCAGTGAGCACCTGGGTGGGTTCTGGTGTGCCTCGCTTTTATTTGCCGCTGGATCAGGTTTTTCCGCAGTCCAACGTCTCGCAGCTGATCGTATTGCCAGCCTCGCTGGTAGTGCGGGAGAGTTTGCGTGTGAAGTTGCCGCAGTTGCTGGCGGCGGAGTTTCCTGAAGTGCGGGGGCGCGTCAAGTTGTTGCCCAACGGCCCACCGGTGCCTTACCCCGTGCAGTTTCGGGTGGTGGGCCCAGACCCACTGGCCCTGCGCGAGCGTGCCGATCAGGTCAAGGCCTTGATGCGGCAAAGTCCGAACATGCGTGGCGTGAATGACAACTGGAACGAGTCCATCAAGGTCATCAGGTTGCAGGTTGATCAGGACAAGGCTCGGGCGCTGGGCGTCAGTAGTCAGGCCATCGCGCAGGCGGCGCGCAGCCAGTTGAGCGGCTCTGTGGTGGGGCAGTTCCGCGATGGCGACAAGTTGATGGACATCGTGTTGCGTCAGCCGCTTGCCGAGCGTGATGCCATCACCGATTTGGCGAATGCCTATTTGCCCACCGTCTCGGGTCGCGTGATCCCCCTGTCTCAGATTGCCAAGCCCGTGTTGGATTGGGAGCCGGGCGTGATGTGGCGTGAAAACCGGGATTACGCCATCACCGTTCAAGGTGACATCACCGAAGGGCTGCAGGGCGCCACAGTCAGTGCCGAGCTCAAGCCTGTGCTGGCTGAGCTGGAGGCGCAATGGATCAAGGCAGGGGAACCTTACCGGATTCAGGTGGCGGGTGCGGTGGAGGAAAGCAGCAAGGGGTCTGCCTCCATCGCGGCTGGCATGCCGGTGATGCTGTTCATTACCTTTACCCTGTTGATGCTGCAGTTGCAGAGCTTCAGTCGTGCGATGCTGGTGTTTTTGACCGGGCCACTCGGCATCGCGGGTGTGGCGGGGGCGTTGCTGTTGCTGGGCCGACCCTTTGGCTTTGTAGCTTTGCTGGGCGTGATTGCCTTGATGGGCATGATCCAGCGTAACTCGGTCATCCTGATTGACCAGATTGAACAGGATCGCGCGCGCGGCGTTCCCGCCTGGGACGCCATCGTGGAGAGCGCGGTGCGTCGTTTGCGGCCCATTGTGCTGACGGCTGCGGCCGCGGTGTTGGCCATGATTCCGCTGTCGAGATCGGTGTTCTGGGGGCCCATGGCAGTTGCCATCATGGGTGGCCTGGTGGTGGCAACAGTGCTGACCCTGCTGGCTTTGCCGGCGATGTATGCCGCGTGGTTCAGGGTCAGGCGTCCAACTGACGCTCCGGCATGAGCTGTTTCAGCTGGCACTCAGATGGGAGCGGGGCTATCGGGGTGTTTGGGCGCGGTTAGAATTTAAAGTTGACCGATTTCACAGGGGTGGTCTCGCGGATCATCCCTATCGTTTTTTGTGCGCGGGTGGCGAAATTGGTAGACGCACCAGGTTTAGGTCCTGACGGTAGCAATACCGTGCCGGTTCGAGTCCGGCCCCGCGCACCACACATGACAAGTTTGTCTGATCGACGCTAGAACGAGCGCCGATTCATCCCAATTTAGGAGAAACATGATGGCTGTAACTGTAGAAACGCTGGAAAAGCTGGAACGCAAAATCACTCTGACCTTGCCGGTCTCCGTGATTCAGTCCGAAGTGGATGTGCGCCTGAAGAAGCTGGCGCGCACCGTGAAAATGGATGGCTTTCGTCCAGGCAAGGTGCCCATGAACGTGGTGACCCAGCGCTATGGCTACTCCGTTCACTACGAAGTGATGAACGACAAGGTGGGCGAGGCTTTTGCCGCTGCCGCCAACGAAGCCAATCTGCGTGTCGCCGGCCAGCCCCGCATCACCGAAAGCAAGGAGTCGCCCGAGGGCGCGATGGCTTTTGATGCGATTTTTGAAGTGTTCCCGGAAGTCAAATTGGGTGACCTCGCTGCCGCCGAAGTCGAAAAGCTGTCCTCTGCAGTGGATGACTCAGCCATCGACAAAACCGTCGACATCCTGCGCAAGCAGCGCCGCACTTTTGCTCAGCGTGCTCAAGACGGCGCTGCCGAAGATAGCGATCGTGTGACGGTGGACTTTGAAGGCAAGATCGACGGCGAGCCCTTTGCGGGTGGCAAGGCCGAGGATTTCCAGTTTCTGGTCGGCGAAGGCCAGATGCTCAAGGAGTTTGAAGAAGCTGTGCGCGGCATGAAGCTGGGCGAAAGCAAGACCTTCCCACTGGCCTTCCCCGCCGACTACCACGGCAAGGATGTTGCCGGCAAGACGGCGGATTTCATGGTGACTGTCAAGAAGATCGAGGCAGCTCACCTGCCCGAAGTCAACGAAGCCTTGGCTAAATCCCTGGGTATCGAAGATGGCACCGTTGAGGGCCTGCGCGCCGACATCCGCAAGAATCTTGAGCGTGAGGTGAAGTTCCGTTTGCTGTCCCGTAACAAGGCCGCCGCCATGGATGCATTGGCATCCATGGCTGAGTTGGATTTGCCCAACGCCAGCGTTCAAGCGGAAGTGGATCGCATGGTTGAGGCCGCTCGCGCTGATTTGAAGCAGCGTGGCGTGAAAGATGCCGACAAGGCCCCGATTCCTGCTGACATGTTCCGCTCGCAAGCCGAGCGCCGTGTGCGTCTGGGCTTGGTGGTTGCCGAACTGGTGCGTGCCCAGTCCCTGCAAGCCAAGGCTGAACAGATCAAGGCCCACATTGACGAGTTGGCCGCCAGCTATGAAAAGCCCGCCGAAGTCGTGCGTTGGTACTATGGCGACTACAAGCGCATGGCTGAAGTTGAAGCGATCGTGCTGGAAAACAATGTGACCGACTATGTGCTGTCCAACACCAAGGTGGTGGACAAGCAGGTTTCTTTTGACGAGCTGATGGGTTCCAACTGATTTCCTGCATCGGCTTTTGGGTCTTGGGGCTTGTTTCGGGCTTGTAGTCCGAGGGGCAAGCCCCATTTCCATTTCTGAACATCCTTTTTGATATCACTTGGCCGTAAAGCCTTTACTGGAGACATCATGATCCTGTCAAACAACGCATACGAAACCCAGGGCCTCGGTATGGTGCCCATGGTGATAGAACAGTCTGGTCGTGGTGAACGGTCTTACGACATCTACTCCCGCCTGCTCAAGGAGCGCGTGATTTTTCTGGTGGGGCCTGTGAATGATCAAACCGCCAACCTGGTGGTGGCGCAGTTGCTGTTTTTGGAAAGCGAGAATCCGGATAAGGATATTTCGTTCTACATCAACTCCCCTGGTGGTTCGGTGTCGGCTGGCATGGCGATTTTCGACACCATGAACTTCATCAAGCCCGATGTGTCGACGCTCTGTGTCGGTTTTGCAGCCAGCATGGGTGCCTTCCTGTTGTCGGCCGGTGCCAAGGGCAAGCGCTTCTCCTTGCCCAACTCGAAGATCATGATTCACCAGCCGTCGGGCGGCAGCCAGGGTCAGGCGACCGAGATTGAAATCCAGGCACGTGAAATCCTGAAGACACGCGAGCAGCTGAACAAAATCTTGGCCGAGCGCACCGGGCAACCGCTGGAACGCATCGCTCGCGATACCGAACGTGACTACTACATGTCAGCCGACGAGGCCAAAGACTATGGTCTGGTTGACCAGGTGATCTCCAAGCGCGCTTGATTCTGATCTGAACGGGGCCCAGGCCTCCTGGTTCTTCGTGGCCGTGGTCCCGATTCATATCGGATAGCATTTCGCACCTGCTTTATTAAGGAAAGTTACATGGCCGAAAAAAAAGGCTCTTCAGGCGAAAAAACGCTTTATTGCTCCTTCTGTGGCAAAAGCCAGCATGAAGTGAAGAAGTTGATTGCAGGTCCCTCGGTCTTCATCTGCGACGAGTGCATTGACCTTTGCAACGACATCATTCGTGACGAAGTGCCTGACGCTGGCGCAACCAGCGATGCCCGTTCCGAGTTGCCTACCCCCGTTGACATCAAGTCCAATCTGGACAACTACGTCATCGGCCAGGAACCTGCCAAGCGCACACTGGCTGTGGCTGTCTACAACCATTACAAGCGTCTGAAGCACAAGGAAGCCGCCAAGAAGGACGATGTCGAGTTGGCCAAAAGCAATATTTTGCTGATTGGCCCGACCGGCTCGGGTAAAACCTTGCTGGCCCAGACCATGGCGCGCATGCTGGATGTTCCTTTTGTCATGGCCGATGCAACGACCCTGACCGAGGCCGGCTATGTGGGTGAGGATGTTGAAAACATCGTTCTGAAGCTGCTGCAAACCTGTAACTACGACGTCGAGCGTGCGCAGCGCGGCATTGTCTACATCGATGAAATTGACAAAATTTCTCGCAAATCAGACAACCCATCCATCACCCGTGATGTTTCTGGTGAGGGCGTGCAGCAGGCCTTGCTGAAGTTGATGGAGGGCACCATGGCCAGTGTGCCTCCGCAAGGTGGCCGCAAGCATCCCAACCAGGACTTTGTTCAGGTGGACACCACCAATATCCTGTTTATCTGCGGCGGCGCTTTCGCGGGGTTGGAAAAGGTGATTGATGCCCGTACCGAGTCTTCGGGCATGGGTTTTGGCGCTGCGGTCAAGAGCAAGCAGCAACGGGCCCTGACCGAGGTGTTCAAGGACGTCGAGCCCGAAGACCTGATCAAGTTCGGCCTGATTCCGGAGTTGGTGGGACGTATGCCCGTGGTCGCTACCCTGGCTGAGCTCAGCGAAGATGCCTTGGTGCAGATTCTGACCGAGCCTAAAAATGCCTTGGTCAAGCAATACGCCAAGCTGCTGTCCATGGAGGGCGTTGATCTCGAAATTCGGCCTGCGGCCCTGAAGGCGATCGCCAAAAAAGCGCTGGCACGCAAGACCGGTGCGCGTGGCTTGCGCTCCATCATGGAGCACGCCCTGATCGACACGATGTACGAGCTTCCGACAGCCAGCAACGTGGACAAGGTCGTGGTGGATGAGTCCACCATCGAAGAGAGCAAACCCCCACTGCTGGTGTACCGGGATCTGGCTAAAAAAGCCTGAGTGACATCCTTTAAACAGCCGGTCTTCACCGGCTGTTTACTTTCCTTTGCGAATTTTTGGACCGAAGCATAATCATTTGCGTTGAAATATGTCGGTTCAAGCCCATCTCTGACAGGTCATCAAGAGGTATCTATGTCTGGTCATACTCCACTGCCTGCATCCCCACTCGACCTTCCGCTGTTGCCATTGCGCGATGTAGTCGTTTTTCCCCACATGGTGATTCCCCTCTTTGTGGGGAGACCCAAGAGCATCAAAGCCCTCGAGGCTGCGATGGAGGCCGAGCGCAGGATCATGCTGGTGGCCCAAAAAGCGGCCGCCAAGGACGATCCTGTGGTGTCGGACATGTTCGAGGTCGGTTGCGTCTCCACCATTTTGCAAATGCTCAAGTTGCCGGACGGCACCGTGAAGGTGCTGGTTGAAGGGCAGCAGCGCGCGCATGTCAACAAGATCGTGGAGGGAGAGTCTCACTTCACGGCCAATGTGACGCCGGTGGAAGACGAGGCTCAGGAACCCGCAGGCTTGCGTGGCAAGGCCAGCGAGGTAGAAGCCCTGCGCCGCGCAGTCATGCAGCAGTTTGATCAGTACGTCAAACTCAACAAGAAAATTCCGCCGGAAATTCTCACGTCAATTGCCAGCATCGACGATCCGGGGCGTTTGGCCGACACCATCGCTGCACACTTGCCACTCAAGCTGGAGAACAAGCAATCGGTTTTGGCCTTGCCCGGTGTGCGCGAGCGCCTCGAAAATCTGTTCGAGCAAATCGAGCGTGAGGTGGACATCCTCAACGTTGACAAGAAGATCCGTGGTCGCGTGAAGCGTCAGATGGAAAAGAATCAGCGCGATTTCTATTTGAACGAGCAAGTCAAGGCGATACAGAAGGAGTTGGGCGAGGGCGAGGACGGTGCCGACATCGACGAGATCGAAAAGAAGATCAAGGCGGCGCACATGCCCAAAGAGGCCTTGAAAAAGGTCGAGGCAGAGCTGAAAAAGCTGAAGTTGATGTCGCCCATGTCGGCCGAGGCGACCGTGGTGCGCAACTATGTCGATGTCCTGACGGGACTGCCTTGGAGCAAGAAGACCAAGATCAAGCACAACCTGGCGAATGCTGAAGATGTGCTTAACGAGGATCACTTTGGCCTGGACAAGGTCAAGGACCGGATTCTTGAATATCTTGCTGTTCAGCAGCGTGTCGACAAAGTCAAAGCGCCCATACTGTGTCTGGTTGGGCCACCCGGCGTGGGTAAGACGTCCCTTGGGCAATCCATTGCCAAGGCGACCGGGCGTAAATATGTGCGTATGGCGCTAGGTGGCATGCGTGACGAGGCCGAGATTCGTGGTCACCGTCGCACCTACATCGGTGCCATGCCTGGCAAGGTGCTGCAAAGTTTGTCCAAGGTCGGCACACGCAACCCGCTCTTTTTGCTCGATGAAATCGACAAGCTGGGTACAGATTTCCGCGGCGACCCTTCCAGCGCACTGCTCGAGGTTCTGGATCCGGAGCAGAACCACAAGTTTGGCGATCACTATGTGGAGGTCGATTTCGATCTGAGCGACGTCATGTTCGTCGCAACATCGAACTCGATGAACATCCCATCGGCTTTGCTGGACCGCATGGAGGTCATTCGTCTGTCGGGGTACACCGAAGACGAAAAAACCAACATCGCCTCCCGCTACCTGTTGCCCAAACAAATGGGTAACAACGGTGTGAAGGAGAGTGAGCTGTCGGTCGGTGTTGATGCTGTGCGGGATATCGTGCGCTACTACACGCGTGAAGCTGGCGTGCGCTCGCTCGAGCGTGAGCTCTCCAAGATTTGCAGAAAAGTGGTCAAGAACCTGCAGCTTGGGCACACAAAGGGTCAGGTGAAAGTCACTGCGGATAATCTGAATGATTATTTGGGTGTGCGCAAATTCACCTATGGTCGTGCCGAGGAGCAAAACCAGGTTGGCCAGGTGGTGGGCCTGGCTTGGACCGAGGTGGGCGGTGATTTGCTCACGATTGAATCTGCGACCATGCCAGGTAAGGGCGTGATCACCCGAACAGGTTCTTTGGGTGATGTCATGAAGGAGTCAGTGGAGGCTGCCCGTACGGTGGTTCGCAGCCGCTCACGTCTTTTGGGTATCAAGGATGACGTGTTTGAAAAGCGCGACATTCATATTCACGTGCCTGATGGCGCTACGCCCAAAGACGGTCCGAGCGCTGGCGCAGCTATGACAACCGCGTTTGTGTCCGCGCTGACCGGCATACCGGTGCGTGGTGACGTGGCCATGACTGGGGAAATCACTCTGCGCGGCGAGGTGACCGCCATCGGTGGCTTGAAGGAAAAGTTGTTGGCGGCTTTGCGTGGCGGCATCAAAACGGTGCTCATCCCCGAGGAGAACGCAAAAGACCTGCAGGACATCCCGGAGAACGTCAAAAACGGTTTGGAAATAGTTCCGGTGCGATGGATCGACAAAGTTCTGGAGATCGCCCTGGAGACTAAGCCAGTGCCTTTGCCGGACGAGGACACAGTGAGCCCCGAGCTGCCATCCAAAGATGGTCCGGCTGTGGTAGCCGGTAGCGGGACCACAGTTCATTCGCCGGCGGTCAAACACTGATCAGCAAACATACCATCTTTGGGTAAAGACGAGAAAAAAAGTCCTTCCGTCTTCCAAAGAGCGGTAATTCATGCTTATAATTCAGGGATCGAAACGCGGGAATAGCTCAGTTGGTAGAGCGCAACCTTGCCAAGGTTGAGGTCGAGAGTTCGAGACTCTTTTCCCGCTCCAACTTTCGAAACAAAGGAAGCAAATAGCTTCCTTTGTTTTTGGTGTATGGATTGTGGCGCGATAGCAAAGCGGTTATGCACCGGATTGCAAATCCGTGTAGGTCGGTTCGACTCCGGCTCGCGCCTCCAGATACGGTTTGTGCAAACAAACCCATGCGGGAATAGCTCAGTTGGTAGAGCGCAACCTTGCCAAGGTTGAGGTCGAGAGTTCGAGACTCTTTTCCCGCTCCAATTTATGATCAAACAACAGTCTTTTGTCTAGCGGCAAAAGACTGTTTTTGTTTGTGCCCAACAACAGCTTGGTCACACTTGTTCCATTAACCTCGCACCGGTCCGGGCGCCACCAGTAGTTCTACAGCCTCCAGCAAAGATGCTGATATGCGTCGAGCACCACGTTCGCCTGGGACCACGCTGTACCGGTAACCGGCAGGCAATAGATGCAGCCGGACCCCCAGTAACTCGAGCCGTTCATTCGACTCGATGTCTGCAAAATTGGAAGTCATGGAGCGAGCATCCAGCAAGGTAACGGCGCCTTTGCCTATGACCTCGACGCTGTGCGCTCGTTCAATCACCAGTGCCGTGTCCTCATCGATACCGATCCCCAGCATGTCCGGGCGCTGAGCCAGCACAGAGAGCAAGCGGCCGAGCCGCCTGCGTTCCGAGAAGTGTTGGTCGATGATGGCTCGAGATACGAAGCCCAGTCCCAGATCCAAAATGGCCGCATCTTTTTCTGGCAGTCTGGGCGTCGTTCCTTCTGCCAGCATGAGGCGTGACATGGCCGCTGCCCCAGCACTGGTTCCACCTATGCAACATCCACGCACATGAAAAGCCGTGTGCATGGCGCGCGCAATGTCGGTTTCCCAGATCAGATTCATCAATCGGCGCTGATCGCCACCCGTCATGAAAATACCGTCTGCACTGAGCAGCTGATTGACAAGATCGGGGTCGTTGGCGTGCTCTACTGAGCGAACAGCCAATTGCGAGCAGTTGTCGACCCCCAGCTCCCTAAAAACAGGCTCATAACCCTGCCAGCTGGCGTCCTGATCAGAGCTGGCCGCAGTGAACACCAGAAGTCGCGCAGAAGGTCCCCCACACAGATCCACGAAGCGGCGCAGAATGGTGCGATCCCGAAGACGATCCTCAGCGCCGCCAATCACGACCAAACGCCCGGTTTTTCGAGGCTGTGCCATAAGCGGGGCAAGTGGAAACCCCAAGCATGCGCCCAATGCCAGAAGTTGTCGTCGGTCTATCAAGGTCATGAGGTGAATTATCCCGGTGCTCACGCATCTCATTGGACAATATCCGCATGACGAACATGCGACTTGACGATATTCTGTATTCCCAGGGTTTTGGCACCCGCAGGGTCTGTGCCGGCCTGATTCAGCAAGGTTGGGTCACAGTCAACGGAGCAAAGACCTTAGACCCGGGTTCGCAGTGGCCATCAGAAGGTTTGTCCTACTCCGTGCAAGGCGTGGACTGGCTTTGCCATGACAAAGCCTATCTGATGCTCAACAAGCCAGCCGGCACGGAGTGTTCGCAAAAGCCGTCCACCTACCCCAGCGTCTACACCTTGCTGCCGTCGCCTTTACGGCTACGACCTCAAAAAAGTGCGGTGCAGGGTGTACAGGCTGTAGGACGACTGGACCAGGACACCACGGGTCTCCTTTTGCTCAGTGATGATGGCCAATTCATACACCGACTCAGTTCGCCCAAAAAGCACTTACCCAAGGTCTACGAGGTAAGCGCCAAACACCCGCTCACCCATCAGCAGGTACAACGCTTGCTCGACGGTGTGGTGCTGGAGGATGACCCCAAGCCGGTGCGTGCTGCGGCCTGCGAAATCGTTGACCCTGACGGGGCCGCTAGGCACCTGCGTCTGACCCTGACAGAAGGAAAGTATCACCAGGTCAAGCGTATGGTCGCCGCAGTCGGCAACCGGGTTGAGGCCTTACACCGTTCACAAATTGGTGAGCTGAGCTTGCCGGCTGACCTGTTGCCTGGCCAGTGGCGCTGGCTGAGTCAGGCCGATCTGCAAAAACTGTCTGTCCGATCGGCTTAAGGGTCACAAAACAATTTTTGATACGTTTTTGAGCTCCATCGCAACAAGTTAAGCCCGGTGTGGGCACTAAACTTCGAGGCCCATTAAAAAGTTCATCTGTGAAAAATTTTTGCCCTGAGTTGGGCCGTGCGTCCATGGCATGGTCATGGCTTCTTGCTACCCTAGTTGCTGTCGGTTCTTCGTTTGGCGCATGCGCGCAAACTATTGCCAAACCCATCTTTGTTCT
>JBJOJH010000183.1:0-9809 GCA_046046715.1 Pseudomonadota bacterium
GGTAACCCGAGTTGGCAGTCTTCAAAGCCGTGTCGGCCAGACCCTTACGGGCACCGTGCGTGGAGATGAAGTACTCCAACACGTTCAGACCCTCGCGGAAGTTGGCGGTAATAGGTGTCTCAATGATGGAGCCGTCCGGCTTGGCCATCAAGCCACGCATACCAGCCACCTGACGAATCTGGGCGGCGGAACCCCGCGCACCAGAGTCGGCCATCATGTAGATGGAATTGAAGGACTCTTGCTGTACCTGCTTGCCGTGGCGATCGGTCACGATTTCTGTCGACAGCTGACCCATCATCACCTTGGAGACTTCGTCACCCGACTTGCCCCAGATGTCCACCACCTTGTTGTATCGCTCACCGGCAGTTACCAGACCGGAGACGTACTGCTGCTCGATCTCTTTCACTTCCTTCTGTGCACGACTGATGATGGAGGGCTTTTCTTGCGGCACCAACATGTCATCGATACAGATGGAAATACCAGCGCGCGTCGCCAAGCGGAAGCCAGATTGCAGCAGCTTGTCGGCAAACACCACCGTCTCTTTCAGACCGCACTTGCGGAACGAGACGTTGATGAGCTTGGAAATTTCCTTTTTCTTCAAGGCCTTGTTGATGTTGGCAAAAGGCAAGCCCTTGGGAAGAATTTCGGAAAGCAGGGCTCGTCCACCGGTGGTTTCCCACAGCTTGGTGGACGGAACAAACTCGCCGGTCTCCTTGTCGCGGGTGTACTCGGTCAAGCGCACGTTGATACGTGCGTTCAGGTCCAGCTCGCCCGCATCAAAAGCGCGGCGCACTTCACCGGTATCGGCAAAGATCAGGCCTTCGCCTTTGGCGTTGGTTCGGTCGCGGGTCGTGTAATACAGACCCAACACCACGTCCTGGGAAGGAACGATGGAGGGCTCGCCGTTGGCAGGGAACAGCACGTTGTTGGAAGCCAGCATCAGTGTGCGGGCTTCCATCTGAGCTTCCACCGACAAAGGTACGTGAACCGCCATCTGGTCGCCGTCGAAGTCGGCGTTGAAGGCCGAACACACCAGCGGGTGCAACTGAATGGCCTTGCCTTCGATCAGGATAGGCTCAAAAGCCTGAATGCCCAATCGGTGCAGCGTAGGCGCACGGTTCAGCATGACCGGGTGCTCTTTGATCACCTCTTCCAGAATATCCCACACCACAGGCGTGCCGGACTCCACTTCCTTCTTGGCCGCCTTAATGGTGGTAGCGATACCCATCGCCTCCAGACGCGAGAAGATGAAGGGCTTGAACAACTCCAGTGCCATCAGCTTGGGCAAGCCGCACTGGTGCAGCTTGAGGGTAGGGCCCACGGTAATCACGGAACGACCGGAGTAGTCCACACGCTTGCCCAGCAAGTTCTGACGGAAACGACCGCTCTTGCCTTTGATCATGTCGGCCAGAGACTTCAAGGCGCGCTTGTTTGCACCCGTCATGGCCTTGCCGCGGCGGCCGTTGTCCAGCAGGCTGTCTACAGCCTCTTGCAACATACGCTTCTCGTTGCGGGCGATGATTTCGGGCGCTTTCAGCTCCAGCAAACGGCGCAGACGGCTGTTGCGGTTGATGACGCGGCGGTACAGGTCGTTCAGGTCAGACGTTGCGAAACGGCCACCGTCCAGGGGCACCAAGGGACGCAAGTCCGGTGGCAAGACCGGCAGCACATTCAGAACCATCCATTCGGGCTTGATGCCAGACTTCTTGAATGCCTCAAGTACCTTCAGACGCTTGGCGTTCTTCTTGATCTTGAGCTCGGAACCCGTCAGGTCGTTTCGCAATTTCTCGATCGAGCCCTCAATGTCGATGCTTTCTAGCAAGTCCTTGATGCCTTCAGCGCCCATCTTGGCCTGGAATTCGTCGCCGTATTCCTTGAATTTGGCGTCGAAATCATCCTCGGTCATGATGCTGAATTTCTTCAGCGGGGTCATGCCGGGGTCGGTCACCACGTATGCTTCAAAGTACAACACGCGTTCGATGTCGCGCAGCGTCATGTCGAGCACGAGGCCCAGACGCGAGGGTAGCGACTTCAGGAACCAGATATGGGCGCATGGTGCGGCCAGGTCGATGTGACCCATGCGCTCGCGACGCACCTTGGTCTGCGTGACTTCAACGCCGCACTTCTCGCAAATGACGCCGCGGTGCTTGAGACGCTTGTACTTTCCGCACAGGCACTCGTAGTCCTTGATAGGGCCAAAAATCTTGGCACAAAACAGACCATCACGCTCTGGCTTGAAGGTACGGTAGTTGATGGTTTCGGGCTTCTTCACCTCACCGAAAGACCAGGAACGGATCTTCTCGGGCGAAGCCATACCGATCTTGATGGCATCGAAATGCTCATCGGGGGTGAACTGCTTGAACAGGTCGAGTAGTGATTTCATGTGACTCTTTCCTTTTCTTTATTCCGCGGGGGCTTAGGAACGCTCGAGCTCGATGTCCAGACCCAAGGAACGAATTTCCTTGACCAGAACATTGAAGGATTCGGGCATGCCTGCCTCGATGGCATGTTCGCCCTTGACGATGCTCTCGTACACCTTGGTACGACCTTGCACGTCGTCGGACTTGACGGTCAGCATTTCCTGCAGTGTGTAAGCGGCGCCGTAAGCTTCAAGCGCCCAAACTTCCATCTCACCGAAGCGCTGGCCGCCAAACTGTGCCTTACCACCCAGCGGCTGCTGTGTCACCAGACTGTATGGGCCAGTGGAACGGGCGTGCATCTTGTCGTCGACCAGGTGGTGCAGCTTCAGGAAGTGCATATAGCCCACGGTGGTCGGACGTTCAAAACGATCGCCAGTGCGGCCGTCATGCAGGTAGGCCTGGGTACGGGTCGCGGTCAGGCCCTTGCGTTCAGCAACCTCATCTGGATAGGCCAACTTCAACATGGCACGGATTTCGTCTTCAGACGCACCGTCAAACACTGGCGTGGCAAAAGGCATGCCGCTGGTCAAATTTCCAGCCATTGCCAGCAGCTCGTCGTCAGACAGTTGCGACAAGTCTTCCTTGCGGCCCATGCCGTTGTACAGCTCTTCCATGAACTTGCGCAGCTCAGCCACACGGCTTTCGGCTTGGAGCATGTCGCCAATGCGCTGGCCGATGCCTTTGCCTGCCCAGCCCAGGTGCACTTCCAGCACCTGACCCACGTTCATACGTGAAGGCACACCCAGGGGGTTCAATACGATGTCTGCAGGGGTACCGTCGGCCATGTAGGGCATGTCTTCGACCGGAACGATCTTGGAGACCACACCCTTGTTGCCGTGGCGGCCGGCCATCTTGTCACCAGGCTGCAAGCGACGCTTGACGGCCAGATAAACCTTGACCATCTTGAGCACGCCCGCCGGCAGCTCATCACCTTGGGTGAGCTTCTTGCGCTTTTCTTCAAACGCCAGATCAAAGCTATGACGGGTCTGCTCCAGGGAGTTCTTGATGGACTCGAGCTGGCTTGCGACGTCGTCCTCTGCAGGACGGATATCGAACCAGTGGAACTTCTCAACTGCAGTCAGGTAGGCCTTGTCGATCTTGGTGCCTTTAGCCAGCTTTTGCGGGCCGCCGTTGGCAACACGACCGGTCAGCAGCTTCTCGATACGATCAAATGCATCCGCTTCCACGATGCGCAGCTGGTCATTCAAGTCCAGGCGGAAACGCTTGAGTTCATCATCAATGATTTGCTGGGCGCGCTTGTCGCGGGTGATACCTTCGCGGGTAAACACCTGAACATCGATCACCGTACCGGAGCTGCCCTGGTCCACGCGCAAGGAGGTGTCCTTCACGTCTGAGGCCTTCTCACCGAAGATGGCTCGCAGCAACTTCTCTTCAGGCGTCAGGGTGGTCTCACCCTTGGGGGTAACCTTGCCAACCAGCGTGTCACCGGGCTGAACTTCAGCGCCAACATAAATGATGCCGGACTCGTCCAGGCGGTTGAGTTGCTGCTCGGACAAGTTGGGAATATCACGGGTGATTTCTTCCGCTCCCAACTTGGTATCACGCGCCATCACCACCAATTCTTCGATGTGTATGGAGGTGTATCGGTCATCAGCCACCACGCGCTCGCTGATCAGGATCGAGTCTTCAAAGTTGTAGCCGTTCCAGGGCATGAAGGCGATCAGCATATTCTGACCAATGGCGATTTCGCCCAGGTCGGTCGATGCGCCGTCTGCGATCACATCGCCCTTGGCCAGCTTGTCACCCTTCTTCACGATGGGGCGCTGGTGGATGTTGGTGTTCTGGTTAGAACGCTGGTACTTGATCAGGTTGTAGATGTCCACACCCACTTCGCCTGCCTGTGCTTCAGCGTCGTTCACGCGGATCACGATGCGGGTAGCGTCCACATAGTCCACCACGCCGCCGCGGTTTGCGGTCACCACGGTGCCGGAATCCACGGCAGCCACGCGCTCGATGCCAGTGCCGACCAGTGGCTTCTCTGGGCGCAACACGGGCACAGCCTGACGCGACATGTTGGCGCCCATCAATGCGCGGTTTGCGTCGTCGTGCTCCAAGAACGGGACCAACGATGCAGCCACCGACACGATCTGAGCCGGAGACACGTCCATGTACTGAATACGCTCGGCACCGCACAGGATGGACTCACCCTTTTCACGTGCAGAAACCAAATCGCCTGTCAGCTTGCCATCTTTGTCCAGTGTGGCGTTCGCCTGGGCGATGACATACTTACCTTCTTCGATGGCCGACAGATAGTCAATCTGGTTGGTCACTTGACCATCAACCACCTGACGATAAGGCGTCTCGATAAAGCCGTACTCATTCAAACGGGCATACAGAGCCAATGAGTTGATCAGACCAATATTCGGGCCTTCCGGGGTCTCGATCGGGCAAACACGACCGTAGTGGGTCACGTGCACGTCACGCACCTCGAAGCCAGCACGTTCACGTGTCAAACCACCCGGGCCCAGGGCCGACACGCGGCGCTTGTGGGTGATTTCGGCCAGTGGGTTGGTCTGGTCCATGAACTGAGACAACTGGGAAGCACCGAAGAACTCCTTGAGTGCCGCAGAAATGGGCTTGGAGTTGATCAGGTCATGTGGCATCAGGGGCTCTTGCTCAGCTTGACCCAGACGCTCTTTCACGGCCTTTTCGATACGTGCCAAACCGGTGCGGTACTGGTTCTCGGCCAGCTCGCCCACGCAACGCACACGGCGGTTGCCCAAATGGTCGATGTCATCGACTTCGCCACGACCATTGCGCAGATCCACCAGGATCTTGACCACAGAAAGTATGTCTTCGTTAGTCAGCACCATGGGGCCCGTCGATTCAGCGCGGCCCATCTTGGCATTGAACTTCATCCGACCCACACGCGACAGATCGTAGGTGTCGGGGTTGTAGAACAGGCGCTGGAACAGCGCTTGCACAGCATCTTCGGTCGGCGGCTCGCCGGGGCGCATCATGCGATAGATCGCAACGCGGGCGGCAAACTCATCCACTGTTTCGTCACTGCGCAGGGTCTGGGAGATGTAGGCGCCCTGATCCAGCTCATTGGTGTAGATGCACTGCATGTCCTGAATGCCAGCACTGCGCAGCTTTTTCAGGAGCACTTCGGTCAACTCGTCGTTGGCCTTGGCAATGATCTCGCCAGTGTCGCCATCGACAATCGCTTTGGCGACCACCCGACCGATCAGAAAATCTTCGGGCACGCTGATGTGCGTGGTACCCGACTGCTCCAGCTCGCGCGTATGGCGGGCAGTGATGCGCTTGTCCTTGGCGACAATGACCTTACCGGACTTGTCGGTGATGTCAAAACGGGCGACTTCGCCACGGAGACGCTCAGCCACAAACTCCATTTGCGCGCCACTGTCCATCAAGCGGAAGTTATCGTTAACAAAGAAGTTGGCCAGGATGGACTCTGGGTTCAGACCAATGGCCTTGAGCAGAATCGTGACCGGCATCTTGCGACGACGGTCCACGCGGAAATACAGGATGTCCTTGGGGTCGAACTCGAAGTCGAGCCAGGAACCACGGTAAGGAATGATGCGCGCTGAGAACAGCAATTTGCCCGAGCTGTGGGTCTTGCCCTTGTCGTGCTCGAAGAACACGCCTGGCGAACGGTGCAGCTGAGACACGATCACGCGCTCAGTACCGTTGATGATGAAAGAACCCTTGGTCGTCATGAGCGGAACTTCGCCCATGTAAACCTCTTGCTCTTTCACTTCTTTCACGACCTTGTTCTGGCTGGTCGACGACTCACGGTCATAAATGATGAGCTGAACCTTGGCACGCACTGCCGATGCAAAGGTCAAACCGCGGGTCTGACATTCACGCACGTCGAATGCAGGCTTGGCCAAGTTGTACTCGAGGTACTTCATTTCGACAAAGCCGTTGTGCGAAACGATCGGGAATGCCGATTCGAAGGCGGCCTGCAAGCCTTCGGCAGACCTTTTCTTGGGGGCTACTTCAGCTTGAAGAAAGGCGGTGTACGCATCCTTTTGCATTTGCAACAGGTAGGGGATTTCCAGCACGCTGTCGCGACTGCCAAAACTTTTGCGAATGCGCTTGCGTTCGGTGTATGTGTATGCCATGAGCTCTCCGGGGCAAAGACTGAGGAATCCTGAGGATCCAGGCGACTGTTGTGCTGATGCTGCACATCAACCTTCTTGGCGATTGGCCACTACCAATCTTTGGCGGACGACCGCACCTTGCGTGCGGCCCGAACCAAGGCATCTTCTGTAGTCGGGGTCAGAAGACACTCAAAAAAGCAGTCTCGAACGTGCTTTTATGGGTGCGCTCTGAAAACGCGAAAGGCTGGACAAAGCCCAGCCTGGCGTAATTCGGAATGTGGCCCACACACGCGTAGCTCTTTTTGACGATTTCGGCACTTCCAAACTGAAAGCACCACATCGTAGAAAGACCTAGCTCGGCAGGCCACCCACGAATTACTTGAGTTCGACCTTGGCGCCAGCTTCTTCCAGCTTCTTCTTAGCAGCTTCAGCGTCAGCCTTGGGCAGAGCTTCCTTGACGTTCTTGGGAGCGCCATCCACCAGGTCCTTGGCTTCTTTGAGGCCCAGACCGGTGATTTCACGCACTGCCTTGATTACCGACACCTTGTTGGCACCAGCCTCAAGCAGAACGACGTTGAAGTCGGTCTTCTCTTCTGCAGCTGCAGCGGCACCGCCGCCACCAGCAGCAGCGGGAGCAGCCATAGCGGCAGCGCTCACGCCAAATTTCTCTTCGATGGCCTTGACCAGATCGTTGAGTTCCATGACCGTCATGCTGTCCAGCGCGGCCAAAAATGCGTCTTTATCGAATGCCATTTTTATTTCCTAACAATATTGCTTACTTTAGCTGCCAGCCATTAAGCGGCAACTGCTTCTGCGGGTGCAGTTTCTGCGCCAGCGCCCTTTTTCTCCGCGATAGCCGCCAGCACACGAGCGGTGCGGGAAATCGGGGATTGCATCAAGCCCAACAACTGAGCCAGCAACACTTCCTTGGAAGGGATGCTTGCGAGTTGCTTCACGCCGTTCACGTCCAGGGCTTTCCCGCCGTACGCACCACCGCGAATGACCAACTTGTCGTTGGACTTCGCGAAGTCAGCCACCACACGTGCGGCTGCAACTGCGTCTTCAGAAAAACCATAGATCAGCGGACCAGTCATCAGGTCGGACACAACTTCAAAGCCACTGCCAGCCACAGCACGGCGAGCCAGGGTGTTTTTCAACACACTGAGGTTCACACCGTTACTGCGCGCAGCAATGCGCAATTTGGTCATGTCGGCGACCGTGATACCACGGTACTCCGCCATCACGAGCGTTTGAGCTTTAGCGGCGAGGCCAGTCACATCACTGATGACCGCTTCTTTCTCACTGCGATTAAGACTCAAGGTCTACTCCTTCAATATGTGACACCTGATTCACACCCGGTGTCACGTCTCATTGCAGCGACCAACTGTTGAGGAAAAAATCCATCTGCAGCGGGGTCGCCATCTGCGTTGGTTTTCACTGATTAAGTGCCAACTTCTGGCACACCAACGGTCTTGGATGGCCTGGCAATGTTTTTCAACCTCGCCAGCCCACCACATCGCGCAGCCCTCACAGGCCGCACGAAATTCTCACGATCACGCCGCGATGGACTGGGTGTCCACGCGCACGCCCACACCCATGGTGGACGACACCGCAACCTTGCGCAGGTAAACACCCTTGCTAGAAGCTGGCTTGGCCTTGGTCAACGCTTCAATCAACGCAGACAGGTTGCCTTGCAGCTTGTCCGTATCGAAAGAACGACGGCCGATGGTGGTGTGCACGATACCGGCTTTGTCCACGCGGAACTGAACCTGACCCGCTTTGGCGTTCTTCACTGCCGTTGCAACGTCGGGCGTCACGGTACCAACCTTGGGATTAGGCATCAAACCACGTGGGCCCAGGATCTGACCCAGGGTACCCACGACACGCATGGCGTCAGGGGCGGCGATCACGATGTCAAACGGCATGTCACCAGCTTTCACACGGGCAGCCAGATCGTCCATGCCGACGATGTCTGCACCAGCAGCCTTGGCTTCTTCAGCCTTGGCACCTTGAGCAAAGACAGCGACGCGCGTGGTCTTGCCGGTGCCATTCGGCAGAACAACAGCACCACGGACCACCTGGTCGGACTTCTTGGCATCGACGCCAAGCTGCACGGCCACATCGATGGACTCATCGAACTTTGCGGTGGCGCAGTCTTTGACAATACCCAGGGCATCAGCCAGGGCATACAGCTTGTTGCTGTCAACCTTGCCTTGCAGCGACTTTTGCTTCTTTGTGAGTTTTGCCATTTTCAGACCCCTTCCACATTCACACCCATCGAGCGGGCAGAGCCAGCGATGGTCCGAACAGCAGCGTCAAGATCAGCAGCCGTCAGGTCTTTCATTTTGGTCTTTGCAATTTCTTCGAGCTGAGCGCGAGTAATTTTGCCGACCTTGTCACTGTGAGGACGGGCAGAGCCCTTGTCCAGCTTGATGGCCTTCTTGATCAAGGTCGTCGCGGGTGGCGTCTTGATGATGAAGGTAAAGCTCTTGTCTGCGTAAGCAGTGATCACCACTGGCAATGGCAGACCCGGCTCTACACCTTGGGTCTGGGCGTTGAACGCCTTACAGAATTCCATGATGTTGAGGCCGCGTTGACCCAGTGCAGGACCAATGGGGGGGGATGGGTTGGCCTTACCAGCTGGCACTTGCAGCTTGACAAAACCGACGATTTTTTTCGCCATGCTTTTCTCCTATCGGGTACATACGCCTGGCACAGCTCTTTACTGGCACAGGCTCCCCGGGTTAACGACTCTCTAATACCGCTTGCACCGAGTCGAAAAATGCAAACAGTGAAACTCAAAGGCCCCGCGACCAGGGCGTCAATGATTAAGTTTTCTCGACCTGAGAAAACTCCAATTCAACCGGCGTGGCACGACCAAAGATGGTGACAGACACACGCACCTTGCTCTTGTCGTAATTGACATCTTCGACCGAGCCGTTGAAGTCCGTGAATGGACCTTCCTTGATTCGAACAAACTCACCCACTTCAAACTCCACCTTGTGGCGAGGCTTGTCTGTACCTTCCTGCATCTGATTCACGATCTTCATGACCTCAGCTTCGGAGATCGGTGCAGGGCGGTTCTTTGCACCACCCACAAAGCCTGTGACCTTGTTGGTGTGCTTGACCAAGTGCCAAGTGTCATCGTCCATGACCATTTCCACCAGCACATAACCGGGAAAAAACTTGCGCTCCGTGGTGCGTTTCTGGCCATTTTTGACCTCAACGACTTCCTCCATGGGGACGAGAATACGTCCAAACTTGTCTTGCATGCCCGAGCGAGCAATACGCTCGAGAATGT
>JBJOJH010000184.1:0-14876 GCA_046046715.1 Pseudomonadota bacterium
TGACCGCCCTGCGGGCCACAGGATGTGACCATGCTTTTGTCGACGCGCAAACGGGAATCAAGCAATACATCAACTCTCTGGCAAGTTTGACCTGACACTGTCACGGCCACACCTGTAGCCCGTCTACCCCAACAATTCCGATCACCCACCCTGTCCCCGAGGTCCTTCTGATGCTCAAGAAACTAGCTTCACTGATACTGTCCACCAGCGCCGCCTGGGCCTTTGCGGCGGTCGATCTCAACCGGGCCAGCGTGGCCGAACTCGACAGCATCAAAGGTGTCGGTCCCGCAACGTCCGCCCGCATCGTGGAAGCCCGCAAACAGGGCCCTTTCAAAAACTGGGAAGACTTCATAGAACGTGTTCAGGGCGTCGGTGAAGGCAACGCGGCCAAGTTTTCCAAAAGTGGCGTCACCATCAATGGTCAGTCCTTCCAGCCCCACCCACCCAACCCTGCTTCCAAAGCCGGACACGGCCCCAAAAAGTAAGGTGCCGCCCACCCCATGACGGCAGTGATCGCCATCTGTCTGGGGGCCTGCTTGGGCGCACTGGCACGCTGGGGTCTGGGACTCTGGCTCAATCCCGGCGGCTTGATTCCCTGGGGCACCTTGGCGGCCAACCTGGTCGGTGGCTACCTGATCGGTATTTGCATGGGTGTCTTCAACGCCCTGCCCCAGCTGGACCCCGTTTGGCGTATGGCGCTGGTCACGGGCTTTTTAGGTGCCTTGACCACGTTTTCCAGCTTCAGTGCCGAGGTGGTGAGCATGCTGATGCAGCAGCGCTACGCGATGGCACTGGCTACAGCGGCGGTGCACCTGATGGGCTCGCTCACACTCACCGCACTGGGCCTATGGACTGCCCGGCATTTCCTGCCAGGCAGCTGAATCAACCACTCTAGTTACGCGACACCCCACAGACCATCACACCCGGATCGTTGTCGGCAATCGCGAGGTCATTCTTAGCTTGGGCAACCCCCATGTCACGCGGCAAGGTCACGCCGTTTTTGACCGCCAGAATCTCGGCCATCACGCTGACAGCGATTTCCGAGGGCATCTTGCTGCCAATGTAAATACCTATGGGGCCACGCAAGCGGGCCAAAGTCTCATCAGTCTGATCGAAATGTTCTTTCATGCGGTGGTGACGCGCTTCATTGTTGCGACGACTGCCGATGGCTCCCACGTAGAAAGCATCGGTATTGAGCGCTTCGAGTAAGGCCAGGTCATCGAGCTTGGGGTCGTGCGTCAAGGCTACCACGCAGCTGCGACGGTCCGGCCTGAAGGCCGTCACCACGTCGTCGGGCATGTCGCTGGTCAAAGTGACACCCGCAACAGACCAGGCCCCCCGGTATTCCTCACGCGGATCGCACACCGTAACGGCAAAGCCGCTGAACAGCGCCATGGTGGCCAAATATTCGGTCAGCTGCCCAGCACCGATCAGAAGCATCCGGTACTCGGGGCCAAAGGTATTGACCAGCTCGGTTGCCGAGACATGGAGCTCAGAAGGTGATGCCGTCACCCTCAAATCGCAATGGCCATCCGACAACCGGACTGTCCGCTGCACCAACTGCCCGACCCCGAGCCGATCGACCAGGTTACCCAGGGACTCGGGATCAGGGTCGTACTCCAGCAGGAGCTCCAAAGTGCCGCCACAGGGCAGGCCGAAGCGATGCGCCTCATCGGCAGTGATGCCGTACTTCACAAAGCCGGGGGCGCCACTGGGGATGGACTGGGGCGAGGCCTGGACTGACGCAGCAGCCGACCCCTGCGCATAGGCCTGGGTGAACCGGTAAATCAGATCGTCTTCAATGCAGCCGCCAGACACCGATCCGACCACGGTACCGTCCTCGCAAAGCGCCATGATGGAGCCCACGGGCCGTGGTGACGAACCCCAGGTCCGCACCACCGTCGCCAGCAAGGCCCGCTTACCCGCCAGTCGCCAGTCGCGCAAAGTGCGCAGGACCATCACATCCAAGTTTTCCATGCCAACTCCGCGTAAGCCGCCCAGGGTTTCAGCCGAACGAGCGCATGACCCACACGCCCACACCCAAGGCGATGGCACCCGCCACCCAAACCCAGATCGGTGCCTTGGCAGCGGGTTCTGACGCAGCGGTACCAGACGATGCCTGAGACTCTGCTGCTGCCTGGGTCGCTTCAGGGTATTGACGTTGCATCTCCAGATCAAAACGCTTGAAGAAGTCCTCAGCCATGGACTTGGCGGCACCATCGATAAGGCGCTGCCCCAGTTGTGCCACTTTGCCGCCCACAGAGGCCTGCACCGAGTAGCTGAGCTCACACCCTTGCGCATTGGGCGTGAGTTGCACCTTGGCTGTGCCCTTGCCAAAGCCGGCCACGCCGCCCTGGCCATCAAAACTGATGGTGTAGCTGGCGGGTGCCACGATGTCAGACAGCGTGATCTTGCCGGCAAACTTGGCAGCCACAGGGCCGATCTTCAGTGCCATGCCGATGGCGTACTGGTTTTCTGCGGTGGCGTCGACCTTGTCGCAACCGGGAATACAGGTCTTGAGCACGGCGGGGTCATTCAGTGCATCCCAAGCCTGTTGTTGAGTAATGGCCAGTTGACGGCTGCCTTGCATTTCCATGATGTGTTCCTTTTTGGGAAAAGTTAAGTTGAAATCAAAAATGAGCTCTGCGGGGCATCAGGGCATGACCTAACGCCGCATGAGTGCGGCCAGACTACTGGCCAGATCTTCCAGGCGACTCACGTTGTGCACAGCCAACATGCCGTGCGCCTGGCGGTGCAATACAGACGCACCGCGTGCCAGCGGCTCATAACCTTCAAATCGAAGCAGCGGATTAAGCCACAGCAAGCGCCTGCAGCGCCTGCGTAGCCAAGCCAATTCCTGCTCAAGTATCTGGGGCTCGCCGGTGTCCAAACCGTCAGTGATCATCAACACCAACGTGCGGCGCCCAACCAAGCGACGACCGTGCAAAGTGCGTAATGTCGTCAACGAGCCGCCCAGCTCGGTACCGCCAGCAAAATCTTCGATCGCAGCGCTTGCGGCAGCCAGCATTTCATCGGTATCGCCCAGTCGAAATGCGGGCGTCAAATCTGTGAGGTGCGTCCCAAAAGCGAACACATCGCGCCGCGCACTGCCCATGGTCGACCGGCGGGTGGCTGCGTGTAGAAACGCCAGCAACAGACGTGCGTAACGCTCCATCGAACCAGACACGTCAACCAAGACCAACAAGGGCAAGGTCTGCTCACAGCGCGCAAGTCGGGGCAGACTCAGCATTTCGCCGCCATGGCGAGCCGCTTGCCGCATCACCCCAGACCAGTGCATCTGGGCACCCCGGCTGCCGGGTCGCGTGCGTCGCGATGGCACCTGGGGTAGTGGTAGGGGAATGTCGCGCGCCAATCGCTCCACCAGGTGGTATTCGGTGGCAGACAAGGCATTGAAATCCGCATGTTTGAGCCGCTGCAGGTTGCTGGCGGTCATGGCGGCATCAAACTCGACTTTCTGGTCTTCCTGCTTCGGGCTGGCCTGATGGCCCAGAGCCTTGGGTGGCGACAAGGCCTCGCGCACACGCGGACGGCGTTTGCTGGCTTCGGCCTTGCCCTCAGCACTGGGCAGCAACTGCGACAGCAGCTTTTGCGCCACCTCTGGGTTACGAAAGTAGGTATCAAACAGCTCGCGAAACACCAGGCGATCCTGCTCGCGGCTGACCATCACCGCCTCCATGGCTGCGCTGACGTCTGCCTTGCTGGCCAGGCCTACGGCCAGTGCGGCTTCTGTGGCCAGAGCAATACGGGCGCTGTCCACCCGCACACCGGCACGTCGCAAGGCGCGGCCAAAACCCGTGATGTTGTCGGCGAGCTTGCCGGTGCGGGCATCGCCGAGCAAACTGACTCCCACGGTCGGCACTGGCGTCTCCTCCCTGCCTCCCAAAGCCAGCACTAGCGGGGCCTCTGTCACTGCGCGGCCTCCTCCAGCCGCAGGAGCTCGGCGGCCATGTCACGGGTCAGGGCGGCCACGTCTTCACGCTGCTTGAACAGGATGCCGGCCGTGTCCATCATGACTTCAGGGTCTATGGTGAGGGTGTCCAGGGCTACCAGGGCCTTGGCCCATTCCACGCTTTCAGCAATGCCGGGTGCACGCTGAAAAGCATTGGCAAAGGGCTGACTGCGCAAACGGCCCACCACCAGCGCAACCTGCTCGGAAAGGGCACTCGTCGCCTCTGGCACTTGGGCCTGCACAATGGCCAGCTCGCGGTCACGCTCGGGGTAGTCCAACCAGTGGTACAGGCAACGGCGCTTAACCGCATCGTTCAAGTCTCGGGTTCGATTGCTGGTCAGCAGCGTCACCGGGCTCACCAGCGCCTGTACGGTGCCCAATTCCGGAATACTGACCTGGTACTCGCCCAGGTACTCCAACAGAAAAGCTTCAAAAGGTTCATCCGCCCGGTCGACTTCGTCCACCAGCAACACAGCGCCCGGTGCTGGGGTCTGCAAGGCCTGCAGCAAGGGGCGACGGATGAGGTAACGATCTTGGTAGACCTCGCGCTCCACCTCACGCTCCAGTCGACCTGCATCAGTCGGGGTTTCGTGTCTCAGCTCGGCAGCCCGCATGTGCAGCAACTGCGCGGCATAGTTCCATTCGTACAAGGCCTCGCGCTGCTCCAGCCCGTCGTAACACTGCAGGCGTAGCAGCTCTCGCGACAGCACCTTGGACAAGGCCTTGGCCAGCTCGGTTTTACCGACGCCGGGCTCGCCTTCCAGCAGCAAGGGGCGTTGCAGTTTCAGGGCCAAAAACACCGCCGTGGCAAGCCGCCGATCGGCGAAATAGCCCACAGATTGCAAGGCTTCGGTCAGGGCATCAATGGTGTTGAAGTGAAGCATCAGGGCATCTGTTCAGGCTGGATTCATAAAAAAAGGCCCCGGTTGCATCAACACGGGGCCCGGCCGATCAAAGAAACATCAAGCCAGTAGGGCCGCTACAGCGCGCTGGGTTTGCACGCTGATCAAGTTGGCACGGTAGGCTGCAGACGCATGAATGTCAGCGTTCAGGTCGGTCGCATCGATCTTGACCGAGGCAGCAGACGCCACTGTGAAGCTGCTGTTGAGAGCAGCTTCCAGGCCAGCATGGCGGAAGACACCACTGCCAGCGCCGGTCACCGCGACTCGAACACCGCTATCCTTTTGAGCCACAAACACCCCCACCAGCGCGAAGCGCGAGGCCGGTTGATTGAACTTCATGTACACGGCCTTCTTGGGAATGGGGAAGCTGATCGCCGTGATCAACTCACCTTCATTCAAGGCAGTGGTGAACATGCCCAGGAAGAAGTCATCTGCCGCAATCTTGCGCTGAGTGGTGTGTACGGTAGCACCCAGGCCCAAGACCGCACTGGGGTAGCAGGCGGAGGGATCGTTGTTAGCGACCGAACCGCCGATGGTGCCCATGGCACGCACCTGCTTGTCGCCGATGTTGGCGGCCAAGGCTGCCAATCCAGGGATGGTGGCCTTGACCTCGGCACTGTTGGCCACATCGATGTGACGCGTCATGGCACCAATCACCAGGTTGTTGCCCTCCCGGCAAATTCCAGCCAGCTCCGAAATACCAGCCAAATCAACCAACTGACCAGGGTCCGACAGGCGCAGTTTCATGGAGGCGAGCATGGTTTGTCCACCCGCCAGAGGCTTGGCACCACCAGTGGCCAAGCGGACTGCATCTGCAACCGTTGCCGGACGCTCTAATGTGAATGCGTACATGTTTGTTCCTTTACTTTGCGGCTTGGATGGCTTCCCACACACGGGCAGGAGAAGCAGGCATGTCAAATTCTGTGACACCCACCGACTTGAGGGCGTCCAGCACTGCGTTGATCACCGCAGGTGGCGAACCAATCGCACCGGCCTCGCCGCAACCCTTGGTGCCCAGGGGATTGTGGGTGCAAGGCGTGCAAACGTGACCGAGCTTGAACTCGGGGAAATCGTCTGCGCGTGGCATGGCGTAGTCCATGAAGCTACCGGTGAGCAGCTGGCCGGTGTCCTTGTCGTACACACAGTTTTCCAGCAAGGCCTGGCCGATACCCTGCACAAGACCACCGTGCACCTGGCCTTCCACAATCATCGGGTTGATGATGGTGCCGAAATCGTCCACCGCGCTGAACTTGTCGACACGCGTTGTACCCGTGGCCGGGTCGATTTCCACTTCACAGATGTAGGTGCCTGCAGGGAAGGTGAAGTTGGTGGGGTCGTAGAAAGCAGTTTCGTTCAGACCCGGCTCCAGCTTGTCCAGGGGGTAGTTGTGCGGCACATAGGCCGTCAACGCCACCTGACCAAAGGTCACCTTTTTGTCGGTCCCCTTCACGGTGAATTCGCCGTTGGCGAACTCCACGTCGGCATCGCTGGCCTCCATCAGGTGAGCCGCAATCTTCTTGGCCTTGGTTTCGATCTTGTCGAGCGCTTTCATGATGGCAGCACCACCGACCGAAATGGAACGCGAGCCGTAGGTGCCCATGCCGAAAGGCACGCGGCCGGTGTCACCGTGCACCACATCAACTGCTTCCACCGCAATACCCAGACGAGCTGCCACGACCTGCGCAAACGTGGTTTCGTGGCCTTGACCGTGGCTGTGGGAACCAGTGAAAACGGTCACGCTGCCTGTGGGGTGCACACGGACTTCGCCGCACTCGAACAAGCCAGCACGCGCGCCCAAAGCGCCTGCAATATTGCTGGGGGCAATACCGCATGCCTCGATGTAGCTGGAGTAGCCGATGCCACGCAGCAAGCCCTTGGCTGCACTGGCCGTCTTGCGAGCTTCAAAGCCAGCGACATCACCCAGCTCCTGTGCCTTGGTCAGGCAACCGAGGTAGTCGCCCACGTCATACTGCAGGGCCACGGGGGTCTGATATGGCCAGCTGTTGATGAAGTTGCGCTTGCGAATTTCATCCTGGCTCAAGCCCATATCCCAGCCGCAGCGGGTCACCAGGCGTTCGAGCAGGTAAGTTGCCTCGGGACGGCCAGCTCCGCGGTAGGCATCCACCGGTGCGGTGTTGGTGAACCAGGCATCCACTTCGGCATAGATCAGCGGCGTGGTGTACTGTCCAGCCAAGAGGGTGGCGTACAGGATGGTCGGCACGGCGGATGCAAAGGTCGAGAGGTAGGCGCCTAGGTTGGCGTCGGTGTGTACCCGCATGGCCAGGAACTTGCCATCCTTGTCCATCGCCATTTCAGCGTGGCTGACGTGGTCACGACCGTGAGCGTCGGTCAGGAAAGACTCGCTGCGCTCGCAGGTCCACTTGATGCTGCGGTTGATCTGTTTGGAGGCCCAGGTCAGGGCCACATCTTCGGCGTAGAGGTAAATCTTGGAACCGAAACCACCACCCACATCGGGCGCAATCACGCGCACCTTGTGCTCGGGCAGACCCAGCACAAAGGCGGTCATCAGCAGTCGCTCGACGTGCGGATTCTGGTTAGAAACATGCAGCGTGTATTCGTCGTTGGCACGGCTGTAGCTGCCAATGGCGGCACGGGGCTCCATGGCATTGGGCACCAGGCGGTTATTCACCAGATCCAGCTTGGTGACGTGAGCAGCATTTGCAAAAACGGCATCGACCGCACTCTTGTCACCGATGGCCCACTTGAAGCAGTGGTTGTCAGGCGAAGCATCGTGCAGCGCAGGGCCTTTGCCAGCACTCTGGACATCTACCACGGCATCCAGCACGTCGTAGTCCACGTCCACTGCTTCGGCAGCGTTCTTGGCTTCGACCAGACTTTCCGCAATCACCATCGCCACTTGGTCACCCACATAGCGGGCTTTACCTATGGCCAAAATGGGGTGTGGCGGCTCTTTCATGGGGGAGCCATCGGTGCTGGTGATCAGCCAGCCACAAGGCAATCCGCCCATCTTGCCGTCGATGTCCTTGCCGGTGAAGATTTCCACCACGCCAGGCATGGCCTTGGCACGGCTGAGATCGATGCTTTTGATGACCGCATGTGCGTGCGGGCTGCGAACAAAGACCGCGTAGGTCTGGTTCGCCATGGTGATGTCGTCGGTGTAGTTACCCGCACCGGTCAGGAATCGATAGTCCTCCTTGCGGCGGACAGCTGCGCCGATGTGCGGCAGATTAGCGAAGTCAGATGCACCCATGATTCTCTACTCCTCAGGCTTGGGCCATGGCGGCCTGCCCTTGCTGGACGGCCTTGACGATGTTCTGGTAGCCCGTGCAGCGGCAGATGTTGCCTTCCAGCAGGTGGCGAATTTCGGTGGCGTCGGCCTTGGGGTGGTGCGTGCAAAGGTCCACAGCAGTCATGACCATGCCGGTCGTGCAGTAACCGCACTGCAGACCATGGCACTCCTTGAAGGCGGCCTGCATGGGGTGCATGGTGCCATCCGCTTGCGCCAGACCTTCGATGGTGGTGACTTCTGCACCGTTGACCTGGGCGGCCAGCACGTTGCACGACTTCAGGGATCGCCCATTCACGATGACCGTGCAAGCACCGCATTGGGCGGTGTCGCAACCAACGTGGGTGCCTGTCAGCTTGAGGTGCTCACGCAGGGCGTGAACCAGCAAAGTATTGGGAGGGACGTCAAGCGCGGAAGGCTTGCCATTGACTTTAAGTTGTACCTGCATGCGAGTTGTCTCCATGTGTGGACGTTGTTAAAAACCAGTGTGCATTTTTGGAGGGCAGAGGGCGTGCGATACCTAGGCAAAACCCTAGGTTTTCTGGTTTGCACATCAAAAATCTCAAAATGAAACACTTTTAGAGATACGCTCTGCACCGCCAAGGATTTTTCTGACTTCAAACTGACATGCTCAACACCCTCGTCTCCAACGCCGAGCAGCGCTTGCGTCAAATTGAGCAGGCCCGACAGGCGGTGCTACTGGAGGGCCGGCCCATGCCGCTGGTCGGATCGGAGTCCTGGATTGAGCGTTCATGGCAGCGCTGTCTCAGCGGTGGCCAGCGACCCGACCAGCCAGTCGCTTTTGATGTGATCTCGCGCCCTGCTCTGAAGCACATCGAGGAAGTCAACCATGCGCTGCTAACTGCGGCGCGACCGGTGCTGGACAAACTGGGGCGTGCCATAGCAGACACACGCTATTTCGCCATCCTGACCAATGCGGAGGGCGTGGTGGTGGATGTGGGTGGCCCCATCGACCGCAGCGACCGCCGTGCCGACCTGATCAGCCGCATCGGCGTCAATTTATCGGAACAAAGCGTGGGCACAACCGCAATTGGCGCCGCGCTGGCCGAATTGCAGCCGGTGTGGTTGCACAGGGGCGAGCACTTCAGGTCAGACAACGCTGCCTTCAGTTGTGCCGGGGCGCCACTTTTTGGACCCGATGGACTGTGTGTGGGCATGCTGGACCTGACCGGTATCGATGTGGTCGAGCGCCCCGAGCTCAAGCATCTGGTGTCGCAATCGGCCCGCAGCATCGAAAACGCGTTGACGCTGGAGCGATCTCACAGCCTGCTGGTGCGCCTGAACTGGCCCGGCCGCCACCTGGGTGATGACGCCGACGGCCTGGTCTGTTTGGACGCCGACGGATGGATCAGTGGGGCCAACCAGGCTGCCCGGGAAATGATCATGCAATTGATGCCTGTTCCCGGCGCACCTCGCATGCGCCTGCACAGCACAGATGTGTTTGCCCTGCCCTACGAGATGCTTTTTGACGCCGCACGCCATCAGACCCACAGCTCCCAGGGGCCGATGGAGGTGCCCTTGTGGTCAGGTTTGCGGCTGCACGCCCTGGCGCTCGCACCGGGGCAGTCCATGCACAGGTCTGCGCGAGGCTCGACCGCTGCAGTGTCGGCCGAGGCGAAGCCCCTGTGGGATGTCGAGACCGAGCTGATCCACAAGGCCGTGAGCGCCGCCCGCGGCAACGTCATGCAGGCTGCGCGTGAATTGGGTATCAGCCGCGCCACGGTGTACCGCAAGCTGGGCAAAAAGCCAGCTGGAAGATCCTGAGGCCCTTGAGACGTGCTGAGGGCACTAACCCCACCACCATGTCGTTTGAGTTAGATCAAGGAAGCAATACTCACCGCCAAGACAATCCTCACCATGTATTTCCTGATGATTTCGTTTGCATTCGAGGTTCAGACGTGATTTGGCTCAACAAGATGAGCCCCGTGCGCCGTGCAGGCCCGGGCCTCGAGCGTCGCCTGTGGCGCAAGTTGCCGCTGATCTGGGTGGCTGGCACGGCAATACCCCTGCTGGTGATGGCTATCCTGCACCGATTTAGCGGACCTCAAGACACCATGGATGCCGTGCGCTGGCTACAAAAGTTGGACTACATCATCGGTGGCCTGATCCTGTTTCACTGGACCATGGTGCTGACCGTCGGCATAGGCTGCGTGATCGTCATGGTCATGAAGGGCCCCGCTTACGTGGCGGATGGCTATCCTGTGTCTCACAGTGACCGACCCAAGCTGTCTCAGGCCGACCGCTAGGTCCGACGCACTGGCCGGTCTGCCCAAATCAACCGCGGCGGGCCAAAAGAGTTTCCATGTTGGACAGCAGTTCCTTGATGTCTGGGGACTGTGCCAATCCTGGAGGGAGTTGGCTGTCTAGCTGCTGCTCCACAAAACAGACGGTCATGCGGGTGTAGGTGCTGTCCAGGGCCTTTCGTACGGCCGAAAACTGCTGGGCAATTTTCATGCAGTCCTCATTGGCTTCAATCATGCGCTGGATGCCCCGTAGCTGGCCCTCGGCACGCTTCAAGCGGTTGAGCACATCGGTGCGAGCGCCCATGTCGGTCAAGGCGTGGCTGGCGCAGTCGGCCTCATCCACAGTGGCGGCAGCGGCTTCATCGATCACAGTCATTTCAGTCATGCTTGTACTCCTTCAGCAGGAACGGCCGGGCTGATCACAGCAACGGGCTCAGGGGCGAGCAGGCTGCCCTCACGCAAGCCCTTCAAAGTCGCCAGGGCCAATGCGGCAACCACCAAGCTGGCCAGCGCCAGCACCAACATCGCCAGCACCTGAAACCAGGCCGCACTTTGCTCAGAAAGTCGTAAGGTCAGCGCCGCAAAAGCGGCCAAGGGGAAGGACATGCCCCAGAACGGAATCGCAAAGGGCTGGGAAATGCTGCGCTTGAAGACCCTGAAAGACCACAACACGAACAGCAGTCCCACGCCCCAAAACATCCAAGCCAACAAGGTGGGGGCCCCCAATTGCAGGCTGGCCAAACCGATGACTGCCGGCGGCGCAACCGTGATGAAGGTGGTAGGAAGCAGTCGCTCGGGCCACAGACCCACAACACCAACGCGCACCAGCAACAGGGCCAGGACCACTGGCCACATCAGCACACCCACCCCTGCCTGAGCGGCAGACCAGGCGTCAAATCCCAGGGTCACACCGGCCAGCGGAGTCAACACATTGCCCACCACCGGCATCAGCAGGGCCGGCGTGATACCCGGCCAAAAGGTGGCACCAGGCTTATTACCGCCCACCGACGGGTCGAGCCAGCGCGCCAGCACGCCCACCGTGACCCACAATTGCCAGACCGCCCCCAGCATCCAGACCCCGCGAGCCCAGGGCGTGACGCCCGTCAGGGCCGTGAGCACGGTGGCCAGCAGGATCAGGGAAATGGGCATCGCCGCCACAAAGACATGGCGCACAGGGTGGTTCAAGTCCTCGGCCCAGGCCTGCGGGTAGCGTCGCCACCGCACCAGCGCACTCCAAGCCAGCGCCAGGGCTGACGCACCGGCCAGAATGCCAATCACCAGGGCTGCACCTATGGCCGTTTCGCCCAGCAAGGTGCTGGCACGCACCCAGGCCAAAGACAAGCCGCACAGGCCCATGACCACCGAAAACCAGCCGGGACCAAGAAATTTTAGAGGGGTCGGGTGATGAGCCATGGCGCGCAGATTTGAAAATCAAAATTCAGATTTCAATGTAACCGTTTACCTTCGGCGTCCATCACTTGTGTGCTGATAGGGATCCCTTGTCCAACGCTTTGGGTGACGGTGCAAAAACTCTCAAACTGTGCCACCACTCGGTCCAGATGTTGCAGAGCAGCTGCAGCCACACCCAAGGTGAGTGTGGCGTGCATGGACAGCACCCGCATACGCCCCTCGGGATTGCGCCCAACTTCGGCCTGTACGGTGCAACTGATGGGCTCAGGGGATTGCTTGTATTTGCGCAGCGCAAACAGCAGGGAGTCACTCAGGCAATTGCCAACCGCTGCGCACAGAAGTTGGACCGGAGAGGGCCCCTGGCCCAGGCCTAAAGGCACGGGCTCATCACCCAGCAGCTTGGGCACGCCAGCGCCAAAGTCAATCGAGAACTGATAGTCCTGCTGCTGGGTCAGCACAACAGTGATATTTCCTTGGCTCATGGCGATGTCCTTGGCTCAGATCAACTCAGGCAAAAAGAGGTGCGACTTAGCTGCAAGTGCCGATCCGGGACTCGGGCACACCCAATTTCTTGAGAATGAGGCCCATGGGGCAGAAGTTGCTAAAGCCAAACTGGAACAGGTTCAAGCCCACAAAAGCGGTAAAGGCCAGGGCCCACTTGCTCACAAACAGGGGGCTGCCTTCAACACCGAGGGCAAGCGAAACAAGAATGAACAAACCTGCAAAGATGCGAATGTAGCGTTCGATAGTCATGAAAGTAGCTCCTTAAAAAAATCAGTGGGTGGAAGAAATCGAAACAACTGGGTTCTGACCTCTGGCCAGGGCCTCCTGGCTCTTGCGGTAGAACGCGTAATACAGCACCGGTATCACGACCAGCGTCAGCAGCGTGGACACCAGAATGCCGAAGATCAGCGAAATGGCCAAGCCGTTGAAGATCGGGTCGTCCAGGATGAAGAAGGCACCAATCATGGCGGCCAACCCCGTCAGGGCAATGGGCTGGGCACGCACGGCAGCCGAGCTCACCACTGCTTCCTTGAAAGCCATGCCCTGGCGCACCTGCAACTCGATGAAATCCACCAGCAAGATGGAATTGCGCACGATGATGCCCGCCAGCGCAATCATGCCGATCATGCTAGTGGCGGTGAATTGAGCACCCAGCAAGGCATGACCCGGCATCACACCGATGATGGTCAAAGGGATGGGCGCCATGATCACCAGCGGCGTCAAATAGCTGCGGAACTGTGCCACCACCAGCAAGTAAATCAGGATCAGGCCCACACCGTAGGCGGCGCCCATGTCCCTGAAGGTCTCATAGGTGATTTGCCACTCGCCATCCCACTTGATGGCGTATTGGCGGTAGGGGTCGGTGGGTTGGTGGATCCAGTACTCGCCCAGCTCGCCTGTGTTGGGCAGGGCCGCTTCCGCCAGCTTGGGACGAATCGCAAACAAGCCGTACAAGGGTGAGTCGAGCTTGCCGACCATATCGCCAAACACATAGCTCAGGGGCATCAGGTCTTTGGTGAACAAGGGCTTGTCGATCACGCCTCGATCCACACGCACCAGTTCCGACAAAGGCACCATCTGGCCACTGGCTGCACGCATGGGCAAGGCCAGCAAGGCATCGAGCCCCACCTGCGACTCGCGCGGCAATTGCAGGCGCACGGGCACCGGCAGCTTGCTCTGGCCATCATGCAGGTAGGCGGCATCGGCCCCAGACAACGCTCCATGCACGGCTTGGGCAATGGCTGCAACAGGTATACCCAAGGACTCCGCACGCTGGCGCTGCACGGTCAGGTGCGCGCGAGGGGCGTCTTCCTTCAAAGTCGTGTCGATGCCGACGATATCGGGCGTGCCGCCAAAAGCCTGTGCCACGCGCTGGGCCAGCGCCTGACGACCAGCCTCTTCAGGCCCATACACCTCGGCAACCAAGGGGCTCATCACGGGTGGGCCGGGTGGCACTTCCACTACCTTGACACGGGCATTGTGGCGCTCACCAATTTTTTCAAGCTCAGGCCGCAGGCGCTGCGCAATCACATGGCTCTTGTCATCACGATGCTTTTTGTCCACCAAATTGACCTGCAAGTCGCCCTGCTCGGCGTCGGCACGCAGGTAATACTGGCGCACCAAGCCGTTGAACGTGATCGGACTGGCCGTGCCCGCATAGGCTTGCAGGTCGCGCACCTCCGGTTGTTGGGCCAGATAGGCACCCAGATCCTGCAAGGCAGCAGCCGTGTTTTCGAGGGGCGTGCCCGCAGGCATGTCCACCACCACCTGGAACTCGCTCTTGTTGTCAAAGGGCAGCATCTTGAGCACCACCCACTGCACCAGCGTCAAGCCCACCGACAACATCAAGGCCGCCAGAATGCCACCGAGCAGCAACCAACGTTTGCGGGCACTGTCCAGGAAGGGAGTCAACAGGCGGGTAAATACACGCTGCAGCAGTGGGCCCAGGCCTTTGCTGGCCGGCTCAGCACTTGCTGCGTGGCCGTCGGCGCCGTGCGCACTGTGGCTCTTCATGAGTTTGAGGGACAGCCAGGGTGTCACAGTAAAGGCAATCGCCAGTGACAAAGCCATGCCCAGGCTGGAGTTGATCGGGATCGGGCTCATGTATGGGCCCATCAGGCCACTGACAAACGCCATGGGCAGCAAGGCGGCAATCACGGTCAGCGTCGCCAGAATCGTGGGGCCACCCACCTCGTCCACCGCAGCAGGAATGATCTCCCTCAGAGGCTTGCCCGGGAACAGCTGCTGATGGCGGTGGATGTTTTCCACCACCACGATGGCGTCATCCACCAGGATGCCGATCGAAAATATCAGGGCAAACAGACTCACACGGTTGAGCGTGAAGCCCCAGGCCCAGCTGGCAAACAGCGTGGCCGTCAGCGTCAAAATGACCGCACCACCCACAATCACGGCTTCGCGCCGGCCCAGCGCAAAGCCCACCAGCAAAATCACTGAGCCGGTGGCAAAGGCCAGCTTCTGGATCAGCTTGTTGGCTTTTTCTGCCGCAGTTTCGCCATAGTCGCGGCTCACTGTCGTTTCGATATTGGCGGGTATCACCG
>JBJOJH010000185.1:0-10913 GCA_046046715.1 Pseudomonadota bacterium
ACTATGGCGAAACTGTCGTTTCGAAGTTGGCGGGTATCACCGTGTTGCGCAAAGTTTCCAGCCGCGAGCGGGCGGCTCGGGACACATCGACTGCGTTTTCGCCAGGCTTCTAGGTCACCGTCAGGGTGACAGCAGGGAAGGTTTGACCTGCCGAAACCGCAGCGCCCTCAGTCCCTGGTGCCGCATCCTGGCCAGCCATAGCCGCGCCGGGGGTGAACCACACATAGCGCTGAGGCAGCTGGGCACCGGCATCGATACGGGCTACTTCCCGCAGGTACACCGGCTTGCCTTTGCTCACGCCCACCACCAGCGAACCAATGTCGTCCGCCGAGGTCAAGAATTCACCGGTTTCGACGCTCAGCATCTGGGGCGCCTTGCCATTGACTTCGAGCACTGCCCCAGAAGGCATGCCAAAGTTGGCGGCAGCCAGGGTCGATTTCAGGCTCAGTACATCCACCCCACGCTCGCGCAAGCGCACAGGATCCAGCCACACCTGCACTGAGCGACCAGGGCCGCCAATGACTTGCACTTCGCGGGTGCCAGGCACGCTCTTGAGCTCCAGCTCCAAGGACCGAGCCACGCGCTCCAGCTCACTGGCGGCGGTCGCATCGCGGCTCCACATGGTGACAGCCAGCACGGGCACGTCGTCGATGCCCTTGGGCTTGACGATAGGCGTCAGGGTGCCAAGGTCGCGCGGCAGCCAATCCTGGTTGGCATTAAGCACGTCGTACAAGCGCACCAGTGCATCGGTACGCGGCACACCCACCTTGAACTGCACCGTCAAAACGGCAATTCCGGGTCGCGCCACGGAATACGTGTGTTCGATGCCGGCAATCTGGCTCAGTACCTGCTCGGCCGGCCGAGCCACCATGTTCTGAACATCCTCACTGCTGGCCCCCGGGAAGGGAATCAGCACATTTGCCATGGTGACGTTGATCTGGGGCTCCTCCTCGCGGGGAGTCACCATCACTGCAAAGAGACCCAACAACAGGGCAACCAGCGCCAGCAAAGGCGTGATGGCATTGGACTGGAAAGCCGCAGCAATGCGACCGGAGGCGCCCAAGCGGGGCGTAGAAGATTCGGTGGTCATGCTTTCAGCCCTTATTGCGCTGCGCCTGCAGGACGTGCACCGGCCAAGCCAGCACGCACAGGATCTGCTGCGACCTGATCACCTGCCTTCAGGCCCGCCAGGATTTCAACGCCACTGGCACCGTGATCTGTCCCCAAACGCACCGCCTTCAAGACAAACGCGCCTTGCGACGCCACGTAAACGCCGGTGAGTTCGCCACGACGCACCACCGCCGACGATGGCAAGACCATGCGATCGGCACTGCCGCCGACAAACCGCACCCGCAGCTGCTGGCCGGGAACCACACCTTGGGCTGCAGCGGGAGTCAGGTCCAGACGCCATTCAATGGTTTGAGATACGGGGTCGGCAGCCGGCAAGGCATTGCGCGCAGCAGGTGCCACCCACTGGGAGACTCCCTGGGCACCTGGCACCTGCACCTCCACCCAGTTGGCACCGCGGGCCAGCTCACCGCGTGATGCAGGAACCTGCACCACAGCACGCAGAGGCGTCGGTGCGTAGAGGGTCAAAATGGGCTTGCCGGGCATGGCCAGGTCACCGGCCTCGCTGTGGGTTTCGAGCACCAAACCATCAAACGGCGCGGTCACCCGGGTGTAACCCTGGGCCAATGCCGATTGACGTGCACCAGCAGAAGCCTGCTCACGCCCGGCTTTTGCTGCGCTCAGCTGGTTGTCCGCCATATCCAGGGCCGCCTTACTGACAAAGCCCTGCGTTTGCAGCTCGCGGGTGCGCTGGGCGTTGGCGCTGGCATTGCGCAACTCGGCATCTGCCTGCGCTACCTGGGCCGCACTGCGCTGCACGCCAGTCTGGGTTTCGCGGTCATCAATGGTGGCCAGCACCTGGCCGGCTCGTACGCGGTCTCCGGCCTTCACCAGCAAAGTTGCCAGGCGACCCGAGGCCTGGGCCGAGACGGTGCTTTGTCGCACCGGCTGCACGACACCATCCAGCTCAAAACCCGTAGGAACCGCCTGGGCCCCCATCTTGATCACAGGCACCTCAATGGCGGCAGCGGGCGTTGCGGCGTGCAAACCCTGAAAAGCAAGGCTCAATGAAAGTGCCAGGGCCAAACGAAGAAGCGTGGTCTGATGTGTCATGCGGTGAATTCGGCGAGGGTTCATGGGATTTCCTTGGATACTCCCCCATAGTATATACCCCCTATAGTATCTTGCAAAGATTTCCGCAACTATCCAGCAGGCACTAGGGGCCGGCGTTGCGACGGATCAACCGCGCATTGCCGGGCCAGGAATTTCGCCCTGTGAGTTGAGATCGACCATGAAAAAAGCCCCGCATGCGGGGCTTGGGTGGGGTGAACGGAGGTTCAGCGCTTGAGGCGGATTTGATTGGGCAACGGCACAGAACGCTGCAACACACCCTCGCCCAGCCACAGGGCAGAACGCCTCGCACGCTGGGCCACTGTGGCCAGAGGCAGCTGCTGGTAGTCGTCGTTGAAGACTTCGAAGCTGTAATCGCCCCGGTACCCCAGCTGATGAAGCTTGAGTGTGAGCGCCGCCAGTGCCTCGCTGTGCACACCCTCGCCCGGAAAGACCCGGAAGTGCCGCGCGGTGGCAATGCGCTCCTCAACCGACTTGATCTCGTTCCACATAAAGTCTGCCAGCTGCACCAGATAAATCTTGTCCGGATCCAGCATCTCCAGATCGTCCAGCGGCGTGTTGGTGGCAAAAAGATGAAACGAGTCGAATCCCAGGCCCAGGTTGGGCATGTCGGCCTGGCAAATCACATCCCAGGCCTGCGGAAACTCATTCACACTGCGACCCCAAGACAAGGCCTCATAGGCCACCTTGATGTCCATGGGGATGGCAAGCATGGCCAATTTACGCAGATCACGCGCAAGGGCGTCGGGGTCGCTGCTGGCATGCACCGAGGTGCTCGAACACGCCAACATCACGCGGCAGTCCAGGGCGTGACACATCTCCAGCATGGACTTGGCAATATCCACCTTGTAGTCATGCAGATGGCCTGACAGGCCCTCAAAATCGCGCAAGACCTGAAAACCCGTGACACGCAGGCCACTGTCCTTGACGGCCTGTACAGCCGCCTCCCACCCCTGCGGGTGGCCCACCAAGTCGCGGGCGGCCAGCATCACCTGGGTAAAGCCGGCAGCGCAAATGGCCTTGAGTTTGGCCTCCAACGGTCCGGCCAGCGAGATGGTGTCCATCCCGAAGTCGTCGATATTGCCCTCGAAGTGGCTCATGCCCAGGCTCCGGGTGCAGCCTCGTGCAACACCAGTTCAAACATCACGCTACCCAGGCGTGTGCGGGTTAAAGCACCCCGCGCATCGGTCTGTACGCCGCGCGACTCAACAAACTCCACTCCCCGCTGCCGCAGCTCGGCTACAGTGGCCATGACGTCAGGCGTGCCCAAACCCATGCGTTGCAGGCATTCGTCATCTTCCACATCCAGCACACCCGGCTCGGGCTCAATCAGCTGCAGATAAAACGACTGGCACGGGCTGCGCAAGATACGCCCCTTGTGCAAGATGCCAAAGCGTTCTCCGGCATCCAATGCGGTGAATCCGAAGAGCGCGCTGTAGAACTCGGTCCAGTCCTCGGTACGGTCGTTACCGATGTACTGCACCCAACCAAAAAAATGCAGTCCGGTCAGTGCGGGCGGATGCTGGTCAACCGTTGGGATGGGCGTGAAGTCCACGTCGTAAATGGAAAAATCCCGGTAGCGGTCCACAAAGTAAATGCGGCTGGTTCCCACGCCATGCACCGCGGGAATGTTGAGCTCCATCACTTCGACTTGCGCCGGCACCGCCCAGGCCCCCAAATCCAGTGCGCGCTTGTAAGCGGCTGCGGCGTCGCGCACGCGCAAGGCCACTGCGGCAATCACAGGTTTGTCAGACAAGGGGGTGCGAGATGAAGTGCCCGTGCCGTAGGCGTTGACGATGACGTTGAGTCCGCCTTGGCGGTACAGCAAGACTTCACGCGAACGGTGGCGCGCAATTGGCCTGAAGCCCATGGCCTCCAGCACCTGCCCCAGCGCCTGCGGCTTGGACGTGGCATATTCAATGAACTCAATGCCCTCCATGCCCAGAGGGTTGCTTTCCTCCCGCAGGGACTCGCGGTCGGTCAGTCCGGCAACTGCACTCAAACCTGCTGCGATTGGGTGGGTATTCGTCATGTTATGGACTCCAGGATGCCTTGATTGATGGAGCAGTATCCATGATCGCCGGAAGGCGCCTTGGCGGTCAGGACCGGCGTAAGGACTCGATATCGGGCGTGGCCACCTGCACGTCGGCGCACTGGGCCCGATGGCGCAAGGCGTGATCCATCAGCACCAGGGCCAGCATGGCCTCGGCAATCGGCGTGGCACGTATGCCCACACAGGGGTCGTGGCGTCCTTTGGTCACCACCTCCACCGGCTGACCCGAGGTATCGATGGAGTCGCGTGGCGTGATGATGGAGCTGGTCGGCTTGATGGCGATGCTCACCTCCAGGTCCTGCCCGGTGCTGATACCCCCCAGCACACCGCCGGCGTTATTGGTCCTAAAGCCCTCGGGCGTCAAGGAATCGCCATGCTTTGTTCCGCGCTGCGCAACGCTGGCAAAGCCGGCACCGATCTCCACCCCCTTGACCGCGTTGATGCCCATCATGGCGTAGGCAATGTCGGCATCGAGCTTGTCAAACAGGGGCTCGCCCAAGCCCACTGGCACGCGGGACGCAGTCACACGGATGCGCGCACCGCAGGAGTCGCCGGACTTGCGCAAGGCGTCCATGTAGTCTTCGAGTGACTGCACATCGGCCACCGGTGCAAAAAACGGGTTGTTGGGCACATGGTCCCAGGACTCAAATGGAATGACAGCTTCCCCGATCTGGGTCATGCAACCCTTGAAGGTGGTGCCGTACTTCTCGAACAACCACTTCTTGGCCACAGCACCGGCGGCCACCATGGGCGCGGTCAGTCTCGCCGAGGACCGCCCACCGCCGCGTGGATCGCGCAGTCCGTATTTGTGGGTGTAGCTGTAATCGGCATGACCGGGCCGAAAACTCTGCAGAATGTTGCCGTAGTCCTTGCTGCGTTGGTCGGTGTTCTTGATCAGCAGGCAAATCGGCGTGCCGGTGGTTTTGCCCTCATACACACCGCTCAAAATCTCGACCGCATCGGGCTCGTTGCGCTGGGTGACGTGCCGGCTGGTGCCGGGCCGGCGTCGATCAAGGTCGCCCTGAATATCGGCCTCGCTCAAGGCCATGCCCGGTGGGCAGCCATCAATCACGCAGCCAATGGCTGGGCCGTGGGATTCACCAAAATTGGTGACGCAAAAAAGGTGTCCAAAGGTGTTTCCGCTCATGGTGGCAATTATCTCTGAGCAGGTCCGCCCTTCAGCCCTCACTTGCCAAGCCGGCTCTGTCTTGCGCGCCAGATCACTTGTCAACGAGGCGTGTGTCGCCGAAAATTGACAGCTCAGGGTGGTCAAAAAATAAAAATCTCATGAACTGCATCAATGACTCACAAAAAACTACCCTGGCTCCTCTCTTTGGGCCTCATCTCTCTGACCTTGGCTGCCGCCCCCTCATTCGCGGCGGATACAGCCGCCGCTGAAGCCCGAGCACGCGCCCACATCAACAACTTCCCAGGCAAAACACTGCACGGACGCGATCACAGCTACGAGGTTCGCGACGTCATCGTTGATGCCAACGGCACCGAACATGTGCGCTTTGATCGACGCTACAAGGGCCTGCCGGTGATCGGCGGAGACATGGTGGTGCACTCCAGCCGCAATGGGGCCTTCGACAGCACCTCGCTCACCCTCAAGCGATGGATCGACATGCCTGTCAAACCCGCGATCAGTGCAACTCGGGCGCAACAGGCGGCGCTGGCCAGACATCCCGGCAACACCGGCAACATCCCCGCCAAACAAGTCATTTACGCACGCGGTGATTTGCCAGCGCTGGGCTGGGACGTGATGGTCTTCGGTGAGCAAGCCGACGGCACGCCGAGCGAAAAGCATGTCATCGTCGATGCGCGCACCGGGCAAGTACTTGAGGCCTGGGACGATATCCACACGGGTGCTGCAGCAGGCACGGGCAAAAGCTTCTTCAGCGGAAACGTCAGCCTGACCACCAACAGCCTTACAACGGGTGGCTTTGAAATGCGAGACCCCAGCCGAGGCAATCAATACACCACGAACATGGCGAACAAAACGTCCGGTACTGGAACCATCTTCAAGGACGCTGACAACAGCTGGGGTAACAACCTACTGTCAGATCTGGCCACGGTGGGGGTAGACGCCCAATACGGCACGGCAGTCACTTGGGATTATTTCAAGACCATGCATGGGCGCACAGGGATCGCCAACGACGGCAAGGGCGCTTACAACCGAGTCCATTACGGCCGAAAGTACAACAACGCATTTTGGTCCGACAGCTGTTTTTGCATGACCTATGGCGATGGTGATGGCACCACATTCAACCCGTTCGACTCGCTGGACGTCGCCGGCCATGAAATGAGCCATGGTGTCACGAGTCGCACCGCCGGCTTGGTTTATTCCGGGGAATCCGGCGGTTTGAATGAAGCGACCTCAGACATCTTCGGCACCATGGTCGAGTTTTACGCCGCCAACAGCAAGGACCCAGGTGACTACCTGATCGGCGAAAAGCTCTACAAGAGCGGCATAGGGTCATTGCGCAACATGATCAACCCTAGCAACGACGGCAAGTCATCGGACTGCTGGTACAGCGGCCTGGGCAGCCTGGATGTGCACTTCAGCTCTGGCGTGGCCAACCATTTCTTCTACCTTTTGTCAGAAGGCACCTTATCAGGCAGCCCAAGCAAAACCTGTGAAGCGACTAACACCCGTGTCGCAAGCGGGACGGGCACGATTGTCGGCATCGGTAGCGAGAAGGCCGCCAAAATTTGGTACCGCGCCTTAACCGTCTACATGACCTCCGGCACGAATTACACCTCCGCGCGTACAGCGACTCTCTCTGCAGCCACCGACTTATATGGTGCAGGATCTCCAGAGTACAACTCAGTAGCTGCCGCCTGGAGTGCTGTGCTGGTCAACTGATTTTGTTAACGGTGCGCGTTGACGTAAGTCGACGCAATGCAAAAAAAGCCCGCAGATTTAAAACCTGCGGGCTTTTTTCATGCGGTGCGCAAAGAACTCAGGCCTTCTCGCTGGTCTCGGCCTCTGGCCAGTCGCGGATATAGGCTTTGAGCATCTTGTTCTCGAAGTTCTGGCTGTCCACCACCGCCTTGGCCACATCGTAGAAGCTGATCACGCCCATCAGCATGCGCCCGTCCATCACAGGCATGTAGCGGGTGTGGTGCTCCAGCATCAGGCGGCGCACATCGTCGAGCTCGGTTTCCGAGTTGCAAGTCATGGGGCGCTTGTCCATGGCGACGCCAACGGTGGAGTCGCCCACCGTACCGCCGTTTTTGACGATGAGCTGGATCACTTCGCGAAAGGTGAGCATGCCTGCGAGTTCACCCTGGGCCATGACCACCAGCGAGCCGATGTCTTTTTCGGCCATCAGGTCCAGCGCGCGGGACAAGGCTTCCTCGGGGTTGGCGGTGTACAGGGTGTTGCCCTTGACGCGCAGAATATCGCTGACTTTCATGGTGTTCTCCTCTCGGCGGGGTTGAGACAAATCTTTGGTGCAATATAGCCCACAATTGCCCAGATTCACCCCCGTAAATGCCCGGGTACGGCAGCAAGATTGCGAGGAAAACATGCCCGGTTACTCAGATCCCGGTTTTGACACGCTGGCCCTGCACGCGGGGGCACAGCCTGACCCCGCTACGGGCGCCCGAGCAGTGCCCATCCACCTCACGACATCGTTTGTGTTCGAGTCCAGCGAGCATGCCCAATCGCTGTTCAACCTCGAACGTGCCGGCCATGTGTACAGCCGCATCAGCAACCCCACCAACGCCGTGCTGGAACAGCGAGTGGCAGCGCTGGAAGGCGGCATCGGTGCCATTGCCACTTCCAGCGGCCAGGCCGCCTTGCACCTGAGCATTGCCACGTTGATGGGCACAGGTGCGCACATCGTCGCCAGCACGGCGCTCTATGGTGGCTCCCACAACCTGCTGCACTACACCTTGAGGCGCTTCGGAATAGAGACCACCTTTGTCAACCCACACGACATCGATGGCTGGCGCGCGGCGATTCGGCCCAACACTCGACTTTTGTTTGGCGAGACCGTGGGCAACCCGGGACTGGATGTGTTGGACATCCCCACCTTGGCCGGCGTAGCACACGAGGCCCAAGTCCCGCTGCTGGTGGACTCGACGCTGACCTCGCCCTGGCTGATGCAGCCGCTGTCCCTGGGGGCTGATCTTGTGTACCACTCGGCCACGAAATTCTTGAGCGGCCACGGCACGGTCATTGGCGGTGTGGTGGTGGATGGTGGCAGTTTTGACTGGACCGGCGCGCATGCCAGTACCGGCCAGTTTGCGGAGCTGGCCACGCCCTACGAAGGCTTTCACAACATGGTTTTCGGCGAGGAAAGCACGGTAGGTGCCTTTTTGCTAAGGGCCCGGCGCGAAGGCCTGCGCGACTTTGGGGCCTGCATGAGCCCGCACACCGCGTGGCTGATCTTGCAGGGCATCGAAACCCTGGGCCTACGCATGGCCCGGCACATGAGCAATACCGAGCGTGTGGTTCAGTTTCTGGCGGCCCACCCCTGGGTCAGCCGCGTTGGTCACCCGCTGCTCGAAAGCCACCCCAGCCACGCGCTGGCGCAAAAGCTCTTGCCGCGCGGTGCTGGCTCGGTATTTAGCTTCGACATCCGTGGCAACCGCGCGCAGGGCCAGCGCTTCATCGAAAGCCTGCAGGTTTTCAGCCATCTGGCCAATGTCGGCGACTGTCGCAGTCTGGTGATACACCCGGCCAGCACCACGCACTTTCGCATGAGCGATGAGGCACTGGCCGGCGCTGGCATCGGCCCCGGCACCATCCGGCTGTCCATCGGGCTGGAAGACCCGGACGATCTGATCGACGACCTCAAGCGCGCTCTGCGGGCTGCTGAAAAAGCTGCCTGATGCGTGCCATTGGAGCCAAACCATGTACCTGAGCGTCAACAACGCCCCCACTTACTGCTACACCGGCGGCAAGACCCACAACGCCGACTTGCCAACGGTGGTGTTCATCCACGGCGTTCTCAACGACCACAGTGTCTGGATCCTGCAAAGCCGCTACCTGGCCCACCACGGCTGGAACGTGCTGGCGGTCGATCTGCCTGGCCATGGCCGCAGTGGCGGCGAGGCGCCCTCCAGCGTGGAAGAGGCTGCCGATTTTGTGGTGGCCTTGCTCGATACCGCCGGCGTGCAAACTGCTGCGCTGATCGGCCATAGCTGGGGTTCTCTGATTGCGCTGGAAGCCGCGGCCCGGCTGAAGGACCGCGTCAGTCACCTGATTCTGGTCGGTACGGCCTTCCCGATGCCAGTGACGTCGGCTTTGCTGGACGCCTCCTTGAACGACCCTGAAAAAGCGCTCAAGCTAGTGAACGTGTTTTCGCGCAGCACGCTGGCAGCGCCGCCCTCAGCCCTGGGTCCAGGCACCTGGGTCTATGGCGCCAGCTTGGCACTGGGCCGCCGGGTGTTGGCCAGCAATACCCAGGTCAATGTGTTTCACCGGGGCTTTGTCGCCTGCAACAGTTACACCGGCGGTGCAGTGGCGATGGCGCAAGTCAGCTGTCCGGTGCTGTTTGCCTTAGGCGCACTAGACCAGATGACGCCACCGAGGGCCGCAAAGACGCTGATCGAGATTGCACGACAGCGGCAAACGCCAGCGCGGGTGCAGGTAGCGACCCTTCCGGTGGGACACCATCAGATGACCGAGGCACCCGAGGAACTGTTGCAAACCATCAAGCAGTTTTTGGCCTGACCGCCCCGGTCACCACAGCGAAATCAAACATCCTGCCTCCAGCCGAACCCCGTGCTTGGCCATGGCGCGGGCCTCGGCCTCGTCATGGGTCACCATCAGTGTGGCCATGCCGGCGTTGCTGATGCGCTGACGAAATTCCTCACGCAGGCTGGCGCGCAGGTCCGCATCCAGTGCCGCAAAGGGCTCATCGAGCAACAAGACACGCGGCTGGGTAATGAGTGCACGCGCCAGAGCCACACGCTGCTGCTCGCCACCAGAAAGCGTCCATATACGCTGGCGCGCCTGCGCGGCAAGACCAAAGCGAGCCAGCATGGTCTGGGCCTGCTCGCGAGCATCACGCTTTTTCACGCCCTGCTCCACCAGCCCGAAGGCCACGTTGTCTTGCACATCCAGATGCGGAAACAAGGCGTAGTCCTGAAACATCAACGCAAACCGGCGGCGTTCGGGTGCCAGTGCGGTGATGTTCTCGCCGTCCATCAATATGCCCCCTGAGTCGGGCGCCTCCAGCCCTGCCAGGATACGCAGCAGCGTGCTTTTGCCGCAGCCCGACGGCCCCAGCAAGGCCACAAACTCACCGGGCATCAATTTCAGACTGACGTCGTCCAGCAGCACACGCTGGCCCAGGGTCTTGCGCAGGTGCTGCAGCTCAAGCATGGCGCAGACCCTCATGTCCAGGCTCGCCCGGCCACTCGATCAACAGAAACGCCACCAGCGACAGAGCCATCAATACACACGACAAGACCAGGGCCGCTTCGTGTTGGGCCTGACCGGGCCGGCCCAGGTGCTGGTAGATCAAGGTCGTGAGCGTGGCCCACTCCGGACGGGACAAAAAGAGCGTCACCGCAAACTCACCCAATGACGTGGCTGCCGCAAACGCCATGCCCCGGCGCAAAGCGGGTCGCAGCAGCGGCAGCGTCACCCGCCAGAAGGTACGCCAGGGGCTCGCCCCCAGGGTTCTTGCGGCCATGTGCCAGG
>JBJOJH010000186.1:0-16620 GCA_046046715.1 Pseudomonadota bacterium
CCCGACAACTGAGTGGTCTGGCCCGGCGTAAATCCATGCACCTTGCCTGCGAAGGGCTCGAGGATCAAATCCTGGGCGCTATAGGCGAGCATGGACATGAAGACAAAGACGGTGAAAGTGCGCGCCGCTGGCTCAGACCACACCGCCATGAAGGCTTGCCTGAAGTTTTGTTTCTGCAAACGCTCTGCAGTCACACCCAGTGGTGCGGGCGCGTGGGGGTCAAAGGGTTTTTCGAGCCGCCACAAACATGCTGCGGTGATCAGCGAAGTCAGCAGGCTCAAACCAGCTGACACCTGCAGCAGCACCCGCGGGCTGTAAGGATCGATGAGTTTTCCCACAACACCCGCTGTGACCGCAAAACCCATAATCATCATCAACCAAACGGTGGTCGCGGCTGGAGCCCGCCGCTCTGCCGGCACCTGTTTGGCCATCAACGCCAGCAGGGAGGTGCCACAAGCGCTGACACCCAGACCGATCAGGCTGAAGGACAGCCAGGCCAGCAGTGCGCCATACAGTGGCTCGGAAGACATCCACACCGTGGCCGAGGCCGCCATAACACCGCCTATCCCCAACACCAACATGCCGCCCATCATCCAGGGCGTGGACCGACGCCCTTTGTCAGCGCCAAAACCCATGCGTGGACGCACCATTTGCACGAGGTAGTGCCAAGCCACCAGAAACCCGGGCAGCAAGGCGGGCAAAGCGAGTTCGACGACCATGATCCGGTTCAAGGTGGACGTCGTCACGACCACCACCGCACCCAGACAAGCCTGAATGAGGCCCAGTCGGACAATCTGCAACCATCCAAAGAACGGTGTGCTCATATGGTTCCCCCTAGTTGCAATTGACGCAGCGCCCAAGCGCTGACCATCATGCCGCTCACAAACATCGGTACACCAAAAGCAGAAAGGTGCAAGGCACGCTCAACGGGCTGGCGCAAAAACGACGCCATCAGGGGCCACTGCAGAAGGCCCAGTGCCAATACGGCCCCGGCATGCCAGGGAAGTTGCCAATGAAACAGCAAGGCCACCACCGCTGCTTGCGGCAACAGCATGAAGAGGCAAGCCGCCTTCGCGGCGCCCTTTACACCCAACTGCACTGGCAGCGAAGCAACGCCCATGCGGCGGTCGCCCTCCATGGCCTTGAAATCATTCAGTGTCATGATGCCGTGCGCTCCCACGCTGTACAGGAGCGCCAGTGCCACCGAATGGGCGCCGGGCCAGACCCCGCCCAGCATCACCGCGGTGCCTGTGAGCCAGGCCAAGCCTTCATAACTCAGGGCGCAGGCCGCATTGCCCCACCAGCCGTTGTTCTTCAGACGCACCGGTGGCGCGCTGTATGCCCAGGACAATGCAATGGCCAGCGTACAGGCGGCAAACCCCCAGGGGCCCATCAATGTGGCCCAGACCAATGACAGAACGGTCCAGCCGACAGCGATGCCCAAGCCCCAACGACCCGGCATGCGGCCAGACGGTATGGGACGGTTCGGCTCGTTGATGGCGTCCACGTGGCGGTCAAACCAGTCGTTGACGGCTTGGCTGCTGGCACAGACCAGCGGGCCGGTCAGCATCAGGCCCAGCAGGAGCAAATGCCATTGACCGCTCAAGTCCTGGCCCGAAGCCACCACACCGCAGGCGAAGGCCCACATCGGCGGGAACCAGGTAATGGGCTTGAGAAGTTCGGCCACGGTGCCCAGCGCAGGCCGTGTGGGAGGTGGCGTGAGGGCAATGGGCTGGATGTCCATGCCCCCATTGTGGAGAGAGTTTGAAGAATGTCAACTAGGGTTGACACTAGTCGTCAATTAAAAAATACACTCATCCTGGAACGTCGGCCTCAGCTTCAGCCACCATGCCAAAGCGGCGTAGTTTGACGTAAAGGCTTTGGCGGGATAAACCCAGCATTTCTGCCGCTGAGGCGCGATTGTTGTGAGTCAACTCAAGGGCTGCCTCGATACACAGGCGCTCGATGGTGTCGACCGTTTCACCCACGATGTCCTTGATAGGACGACGCCCCACGAGCTGAGACAGGTCAGCGAAGGGGTTCAGCTGGCTTTTCGCCTGAGACGCCCCACCCTGAAGCCTCCGATCCATGTCACGCACAAAAAAAGCGTAGAGCGGCTCGGGTCGATTCAAAGACACGGCAGAGACTTCAACTGGCAAAGTCATGCCGGACAAGGTGCGCACATCCGTCGCAAAATTTCGCACCGGGAGTTGCTGGCGCAGACTGGTGTTCAGCACACCCCAATCCACCGCCCCACGCAGGAGCCAGCGTTCCAGGCTCTGGCCCACAACCTGGGAAACGGCCGTCAAGCCCAACAGGGCCATGCCCTCTTCGTTAACACTTTTGATCACGCCGGAGGTGTCGGTCAACAACCAGCCGTCCGGGAACCTGGACATGGCCTCGCTCAAAGCGGCAGAAGACCCGAGATCCTGCCCTTGCATGACGGCGTTTTCGCGCGGCACGAGCCGAACCAGAAACTGGGCACCCGCTTCCTGGCGAAACACGGTGGCTGACACGGTCCAGGCCGCAGGCAAACCTGCCACCCTTGCAGAACACAACTCAATGCGACCCGTCGCCAGCGCGGTGCGCAGCAAGGACTGAACCTCATCCTGGCTTTCGCCCTCAAAACACTCACGCACGTCGCGCCCCACCAGACGCTTACCAGCGTCCTTGAGCAGAGCCTGTGCGCCCACGTTGGCCTCAAGTACCCGCTGGGTACTGGCGTCGACCATCAACACCGCTTCAGAGGACGTGTCAAACAACACACGGTAGCGTGCCTCGATATGACGCAAGCGCAAATAATCGCGTTCCATGGACTGTTGGGTTTCCACCAGACGACGCTGTAACTCGGCCAGGGATTCGAGATCGCGACCCAAGGCGAGCAGCTTACCGGCGCCTAAAGGCAGCAGCACATACTGCAAGGCCAACTCGTTGCCCAGCCTGGATGTGTGGTTGACATGGCGCCAGCGCATGACATCGGCAGCACCTCGAGATTGCAACATTTCCTGGATTTTGCTTCGGCTTTCGCTGGTGACCGTGTCGATCCAACGTCGCCCGACCCAATCCTGACACCCCAGGGCACCCAAGGTGTCGCGCCGGGTCGATACGTCCTCAATAACGCCTTGCGTGTCCATGACCAAGGTAATGTCAGACACCACCCCCAATAACTGGGAGAACGTCGACGGGTCTAGAGACGGAAGATGCATGTTGTAAATCAACTCAATGTAAAGATCAGGAAGTTGACACTTATTTTTGTCAGGCAGGTTGAAAGTTATAACTCAAATCCAGGCGTTAACCCTTGGTTTCATTTGCCCTCTCGGGGGCGAGGCATGAAACATGGATAAATTCATACATTGCTTGACATAGCGCAAGGAATGGCACGCAGGCGCTCGGTGAGGTACGCAACTGTGGCAGGGGCATCCTCGGTCAGAACGTCGGCCCCCAAACCCGTCAGGCAAGTCGGCGCCACAAAGGCCATCGGCCCGCCCAGAAAGACCTGCATATTGAGATTGGCGGCCCCTTTGCGCAGTTGCGGCAGCAGCGTCCCCAGTGCGCCCAGATGCCGATCTGTACTGACCGAAATGCCAACGGCGTCAAACCAGTCTGACTGAAAAAGGCGTTTGAATTCGGCCACATCCTGCGGTACTGCTACCGTCACCGTCCATCCGGCGCGTTTGAAGAACTCACTCAGCATGAACAGGCCCAAACTGTGCTGCGCGCCAGGCTCTGTCAGCAACAAGAGGCTCCATCCGTTGTGGGGTTCGGGAGACTCCTGCAAGAACTCGCTGCTGAAGTCATGCAAGAGTTGCTGCAAGTTCGCAGAGGCGATGGTCGTCATCGCGAAGTCCAGCCGGTCGCTACACCACCACTCCCCCAGCAAACGAGCGCAAGGCGTGATGCCATGGATATAGATATCTGCCAGCGACTGGCCTTGGCGCTGCCAGCCAAAGACGACCTGACGTGCCGCATCCAAACCTTGAAGGCAGGCTTGGGCCAGCATCTGAATCTGGGACAGATCCAGTGCTAAACGACCGGCGAAGCTGGTCCCCCCGACCAGTCGTGGCCCCACAGGGGTACCACGTCTCAGGGCCTCGGGCAAGTGAAGCGCAGCCCGCAAGCCTGTTGGCGGTGCCTGCGGGTTCTCAAGGTTGAATTGCGCCATGACAAGCACCAATCATCAGAGGGATACACGAGCAACAAGCGCCATCGGATGAGAGCGCACATCGATAGATTCGCGCTGGACAGGGCCCTCAAGACATCCCTGCCAAACACAAGGGCGAGTGTGTGTTGAATTGGTGAACTTGTATTCAGTGTAAACCCTAGGTCAGCGAAATATTGTCAATTTATGTTGACACACTGTATATCCAGACTTACATTCATTCCAAACTCACACGATGTTCAGGTTTGTCATGTCCACATCCCAACGCCAGCCTTTGTATACGCCAGCGCAGCGCGCCCGGCGTGACGCAAGCGCTTGGACCTTGGTGCAAGGCGTGCTGGCCCCGGTGCAGTTCGCCGTTTTCGGCATCAGCCTGTATTGGGTGGTGAGCAGCCTGAGGACGGGCCATGACACCGAATGGGCGCTGGGTTCCGTCGTCCTCAAAACCGCAGTTCTGTACGCCATCATGGTCACTGGCGCCATCTGGGAAAAAGTGGTGTTTGGCCAATACCTGTTTGCCCCGGCCTTTTTCTGGGAAGACGTGGTCAGCCTGGGCGTGATGATCCTGCACACGGCCTATGTCTGGGTCTGGTGGCAGGGCCAGTGGAGCGCTACCGACCAACTTCTGATGGCGCTGGCCGCTTACGGCAGCTATGCCTTCAACGCTGCCCAGTACATCCGCAAGCTGCGCATGGCGCGGCTGCAAAAACCATCGACCGCCCTTCCCTCCTCCTTGCCCAAGCCGGGCGCACAGGCCAGCACATGAGCCCAGTCATCCCGATTCGCGCAGAGACCTCCGGCTGCACCGATGTCGTGCCCCTGGTCGAGCGCGGCCAGCGTGAGGTGTTTTGCGGGCTAACCGGCATCATTTGGCTGCACCGCAAGATCCAGGACGCCTTCTTTCTGGTCGTCGGTTCACGCACCTGCGCCCACTTGATTCAGTCTGCGGCCGGTGTGATGATCTTTGCAGAGCCCCGGTTTGGCACCGCCATCATCGACGAGCGCGACCTGGCCGGTCTGGCCGATGTGCACGAGGAACTCGATCGCGTGGTCGGCCAGTTGCTCGCGCGGCGGCCCGACATCCGGCTGCTGTTCCTGGTGGGTTCCTGCCCCTCAGAGGTGATCAAGCTCGACCTATCGCGTGCCGCGGAACGCCAGAACCAGCGCCATCACCCCGCCGTGCGCGTGCTCAACTACTCGGGCAGCGGCATCGAAACCACCTTCACGCAAGGCGAAGACGCTTGTCTGGCAGCTCTCGTGCCAAGCTTGCCCGCCAGCGCACCCAACACAGCCCCCGCCCTGATGGTGGTCGGGACCCTGGCCGATGTGGTCGAAGACCAGCTGCGCAGCCTGTTTGAGCGCATGGGTTTGCAGGTCAGTTTTTTCCCCCCACGCCACAGCCAGGTCATGCCGGCCGTGGGACAGAACACCCGCTTTTTGTTGGCCCAGCCCTTTTTGGCCGACACGGCCCGCGCCCTGCAATCGCGAGGCGCACAGCACTTGCCAGCCGCCTTCCCGCTTGGCGTAGAAGGCACAACGGCCTGGCTGCAAGCTGCCGCCACCGAGTTTGACGTGGTCCCTGAATTGTTTGAACAAGCCACTGCTGCTCCGCGTTTACGTGCCGAAAAAGCCTTGGCGGCGCAACGCGACATCCTGCTTGGACGTCGCATCTTTTTCTTCCCTGACTCGCAGCTCGAAATCCCGCTGGCCCGCTTTGTGCACCGCGAACTGGGCATGACGCTGGTGGAGGTGGGCACCCCCTATCTGCACCGACAGCACATGGCTCCCGAGTTAGCGCTCTTGCCCGCAGGCACGCGCGTGAGCGAAGGCCAGGACGTGGACCTGCAGCTGGACCGCTGCCTGGCCGATGCACCAGACCTGGTGGTCTGCGGCCTGGGCCTGGCCAATCCGCTGGAGGCCCAGGGCATCACCACCAAGTGGGCGATCGAGCTGGTCTTTACCCCCATTCAGGGCTACGAACAGGCGGCGGACCTTGCCGGCCTGTTCAGCCGCCCGCTCAAGCGCCGCCTGAAGCTGGCCGCTTAAAGCGCAGGAACACCCCATGCAACTGACGCTCTGGACTTACGAAGGGCCGCCCCATGTGGGCGCGATGCGTGTGGCCACCGCCATGACAGACGTGCACTATGTACTGCACGCCCCGCAAGGTGACACTTACGCCGATTTGCTGTTCACCATGATCGAGCGCCTGCCGCGCCGCCCCCCGGTGACCTACACCACCTTCCAGGCGCGTGATCTGGGCGGCGACACGGCTGAACTCTTCAAGGATGCAGCCCGCCATGCCATGGCCCGTTTCAATCCCGCGGCCATGCTGGTGGGCTCCTCGTGCACGGCCGAGCTGATCCAGGACGACCCGGGTGGCTTGGCCCAGGCCCTGCAGCTGCCCATTCCCGTGGTGGCCCTGGAGCTGCCCTCTTATCAGCGCAAGGAAAACTGGGGCGCCAGCGAGACCTTCTATCAACTCTGCCGCCATTTGGTGCACAAGCCTGCCGATGCGACAGCAAAGACAGCCAAGGCCCGCCCCACCTGCAACATCCTCGGCCCCAGCGCCCTGGGCTTTCGCCACCGCGACGATGTAAAAGAAATCACCCAGTTGCTCAAGCAACTAGGCGTGGACGTGGCCGTGGTTGCGCCTCTGAGTGCCAGCGTGGCCGACATGCACAAGTTGGCCGAAGCCGACTTCAACGTGGTGCTGTACCCAGAGATCGGTCTTAGCGCAGCGCAATGGCTACAGCGCCAGTTTGACCAGCCTTACACCAAGACCGTTCCTTTGGGCAGCCACGCCACGCGTGACTTCATTGCCGAAGTCTGCGCCCTGACCGGCCTGCCTCTGCCCGCACAAGACCCCGGCAACGCGCACGCCCACTGGTACGCCAAATCGGTCGACTCGACCTACCTGACCGGCAAGCGCGTCTACCTTTTTGGCGATGCGACGCATGTGGTGGCTGCCGCCCGCATTGCCAGCCAGGAGATGGGCTTCGAGGTGGTGGGTCTGGGCACCTACAGCCGCGAGTTTGCCCGTGAGGTGCGAGATTGCGCCAAGCGACACGGCATCGAGGCCTTGATCACCGACGACTACCTGGAAGTCGAAGCCCAGATCAACGCGCTGCAACCGGAGCTGATTTTGGGTACGCAGATGGAGCGTCACATTGCCAAGCGCCACGGCATCCCGTGCGCCGTGATTTCGGCTCCGGTGCACGTGCAGGACTTCCCGGCGCGTTACGCACCTCAGATGGGTTTTGAAGGCGCAAACGTGCTGTTCGACACCTGGGTGCACCCGCTGATGATGGGCCTGGAAGAACATCTGATCGGCATGTTCCGCGAAGACTTTGAGTTCCACGCCAGTGCTGCGCCCTCACATTTGGGTAGCACCCGGCCAGCGGCAGAGAACGTGGCTCCAGCCAGGACTGCGCCTGCTAACCCAGCGACAGCAAGCCCTGCTCTAGGCACAGCCCACACGCCAGCCGGTGCAAGCGATCGCACGGACACCCTGACAACCGACAGCATTCAAAAGGTCGCCGCCCCAGCCCAAGCAGCATCGAACCAGGCTACCTGGAGCCCCGAAGCCGAAAAGGAGCTGGGCAAGATTCCGTTCTTTGTGCGGGGCAAAGCGCGCCGCAACACCGAACGATTTGCCCAGGATCTGGGCGTGGCCACCATCACCGTGGAGACGCTCTACGATGCCAAAGCCCACTACAGCCGGTAAGCAGACGCTGTCAAATGCAGCCCGCATGAGTGTGGTGCTGCTGACCATGGACAGTCATCTTGCCAGCGCCGCCAGCAACGCAGCTGAACGCCTGGCCCGCGACCTGCCCGGCCTGCACTTGCAAACCCATAGTGCGTCAGCTTGGCGCGACAGCGAAAGTGCTCTGGCCGCGTGCCTGTCCGCGGTAGCGCAAGCGGACCTGATCATCGTCACCATGCTCTTCATGGAAGACCATTTCCTACCGGTGCTGGACGCACTGCAGGCGCGTCGCGAGCATTGCGATGCCATGGTCTGCATCATGTCAGCCCCGCAGGTCACCCAACTCACCCGTATGGGCAAGCTGGTCATGGGCCGGGAATCGGGCGGCCTGATGGCCCTGCTCAAAAAGCTGCGCCCTACTTCCAAGAACAAGTCCAACGGTGACAGCCATGGTGCCCCTGCAAGCGCAGGTGCCAAGCAAATGGTCATGCTGCGTAGGTTGCCCAAGCTGCTGCGATTCATTCCGGGCACTGCCCAGGATCTTCGTCTGTACTTTTTGACCATGCGCTACTGGCTGGCCGGGTCCGAGCACAACATCGTGCACTTGGTGAAATCCCTGGTACATCGCTACGCGCAAGGCCCTCGGGAGCCCCTGCGTAGCCTGGCCCAACCCGAAGACCCGATCGAATACCCCGAGGTGGGCCTCTACCACCCGCAGATGAAAAATCGCATCAGCGAACACCTCAACGATCTGCCAGGCCATGGTCACAAGGATCAACCAGCCGTCGGCCTGCTGTTGTTGCGCTCCTACTTGCTCGCAGGCAACACGGCGCACTACGACGCGGTCATTCACTCTCTTCAGGCGCGCGGTTTGCGGGTGATCCCGGCCTTTGCCAGTGGCCTGGATGCCCGACCCGCAATGGACCGCTTTTTCAACCAGGCGGGTGAAGGAAAAATTCAGTCTCTGCTGTCACTCACCGGCTTCTCACTGGTGGGCGGCCCCGCCTACAACGACGCCAGTGCCGCAGAAATCGCGCTAAGCGAGCTTGATGTGCCTTACATCGCCGCGCACCCACTGGAATTTCAGTCGATCGAGCAATGGGGCGGATCCACACGCGGCCTACTGCCGGTGGAAAACACCATCATGGTGGCCATTCCCGAGCTTGATGGCTCCATTCTGCCCATGGTCTACGGCGGGCGCCCCGGAGCTGCGGGGCAAACCTGCAATGGCTGCGAAAAGCATTGCACCTTCCCCAGCGGCCCGCGCAGTCAGGACATGTTCACCTGCACCGAGCGCACCGAGATGCTGACGGCCCGCGTAGAGCGACTGGTGCGCCTGCGCGACAAGCCACGGGCCAAGCGCAAACTGGCCATCGTGCTGTTCAACTTCCCGCCCAACGCGGGCAGCGTGGGAACGGCCGCATATTTGTCGGTATTCCAGTCACTCTTCAACACATTGCAACGCCTGTCACTAGAGGGCTATGCCGTCGAGCTCCCTGAAAGCGTGGACGACCTACGAAACCGCCTGCTACAGGGCAACGCCAGCCAGTACGGCACGCAGGCCAATGTGCTGCACGCCATGGACACCGGCCACCACGTGCAAAACGAGCGCTGGCTCCAAGAGATCGAGGCGCAGTGGGGCCCGGCACCCGGCAAGCACCTCACCAACGGACAGTCACTGTTCATCCTGGGCGCGGCCTTCGGACAGGTGGTGGTCACGGTGCAACCGGGCTTTGGCTACGAGGGCGACCCGATGCGCCTGCTGTTCGAAACCGGCTGCGCCCCCACACATGCCTTCAGTGCGTTTTACCGCTATCTGCGCGACGATTACGCAGCCGATGCGGTCCTGCACTTTGGCACGCACGGTGCGCTCGAATTCATGCCCGGCAAGCAGACCGGTCTGTCGGCGCAGTGCTGGCCCGACCGCCTGATCGGTGCACTTCCAAACATCTATCTGTACGCTGCCAACAATCCTTCCGAAGGCGCCTTGGCCAAGCGCCGCGGTGCAGCGACGCTGGTGAGTTACCTCACGCCCTCGCTGACGCATTCGGGCCTGTACAAGGAACTGGTCAGCTTGCAGCAATCGATTGAGCGCTGGCAGCAAATGGGCCCGGACCAGGCACAGGACCGCGAGAGCCTCACCGAGCTGATCCACGAACAAGCGCAAAGCATAGACCTGGCCGTGCCCGCCACTTTGGACCTGGGTATTGCCGGTGACCACGCGCCTTGGATCGAGCAGTTGCAAAACCAGCTACTCGAGCTCGAATACGCCCTGATTCCTGAAGGACTACACGTCATGGGCCAGGCACCCACCCGCGAGCAACGCCTGGGCACACTCAAGGTCATGGCCGATGCCATGGGATTGAGCGCTGGCCAGAACCACGACTTGCTGGAGGCCCTGGTAGACGGTGCCAGCGAAGCCCAGTTGACGGCCAGCTTGCCATCGAGCGACGACCAGGCCCAGGCCGAATCGCTACGCCAGCTGGTGCGTAGCAACCGCTTGTTGGGTGAAGACCATGAGATGCAGGGCCTGATCCGCGCCCTGGATGGCCGCTACCTGCTACCGGCCCCTGGCGGCGACCTGATCCGCAACGCCAACGTGCTGCCCACCGGACGCAACCTGCATGGCCTGGATCCCTTTCGCATGCCCTCGGCCTTTGCCGTGCGCGACGGCCAGCGGCAAGCCGAGAAGCTGCTGGCCCGCTACCAGCAAGACCACAGCGCCCTGCCCGAGACCGTGGCCATGGTGCTGTGGGGCACCGACAACCTCAAGACCGAAGGCGGCCCCTTGGCCCAAGCCCTGGCGCTGATGGGAGCGGCCCCGCGCTTTGACAGTTACGGCCGCCTCGCAGGTGCACAGCTGCTGCCATTGGCCGAGCTGGGCCGACCGCGCATCGACGTGGTCATCACCCTGTCGGGCATCTTCCGCGACCTGCTCCCGATGCAAATCCGTTTACTGGCCGAGGCCGCATTTCTGGCAGCCAGCGCCGAGGAGCCGGTTGAGCATAACTTTGTGCGACGACATGCCCTGGCCTATTTGGCCGAGCACGAAGGCAGCAATATGGAGTGCGCTGCGCTGCGGGTCTTCGGCAACACCGAAGGCGCCTACGGCGCCAACGTCAACCACCTCATCGACAGCAGCTGCTGGGAAGACGAAAACGAGCTGGGCAATGCTTTTACCCAGCGCAAGGGCTTTGCCTATGGACGCGAAGGCCGCCCGGTTCGCAACACCGCCGTGTTGCAAAGCGCGCTGGCCAGCGTCTCTCTGACTTATCAAAATCTCGACTCGGTCGAGTTGGGCGTGACCAGCATCGACACCTACTTTGACACCCTGGGCGGCATCAGCCGTGCTGTGCTGCAGGCCAAGCACCAGCGCGACGGCAACGCCGCCGAAGCGCCACCCGTCTTTATTGGCGACCAGACCCAGGGCGAAGGCGTGGTGCGCAGCCTGACCGAACAGGTCGCACTGGAAACCCGCAGCCGCATGCTCAACCCCAAGTGGCACGAAAGCATGTTGCAGCATGGCTACGAAGGCGTGCGCCAGATCGAGGCACACCTCACCAACACCATGGGTTGGTCCGCGACCACCGGTCAGGTTCAGCCCTGGGTCTACCAGCAGCTGGCGCAAACCTTTGTGTTGGACCCAGCGATGCGCGAACGCATGGCTCAACTCAACCCGACCGCCTCGGCCAAAGTGGCCAATCGCCTGCTGGAAGCCACCCGGCGCCAGTACTGGCAACCCGACGCCGCAACCCTCACCGCCCTGCTACGCGCCGGCGAAGAACTTGAAGACCGCCTTGAAGGCATCCATGAAGGACTCCCAGCATGATCGAAACCACCAGCATTCCGGTGCAAAACATCCAGAGGGTCCGTGGGGCCGATGGTGAAGGCAGTGTCCAGTTCCAGATGGACCCCACTGTGAAGATTGGCACCGCCAAGGTGTTTGCGGTCTATGGCAAGGGCGGCATCGGCAAAAGTACCACCTCATCGAACTTGTCGGTCGCGTTCAGCAAGCTGGGCAAGCGCGTGTTGCAGATTGGCTGTGACCCCAAGCACGACTCCACCTTCACTCTGACCAAAAAGCTCATGCCCACCGTCATCGACGCGCTCGAGACGGTGGATTTCCACGCCGAAGAGCTGCGCTTGGATGACTTTGTCTTCAAAGGCTACAACGGCGTGATGTGCGTGGAAGCAGGCGGTCCACCCGCTGGCACCGGTTGCGGCGGCTACGTGGTCGGCCAGACGGTCAAGCTGCTCAAAGAGCACCACTTGCTCGAGGACACCGACGTGGTGATTTTTGACGTGCTCGGTGATGTGGTGTGCGGCGGTTTTGCCGCCCCGCTACAACACGCAGACCGGGCGTTGATTGTCACCGCCAACGACTTTGACTCCATTTTTGCCATGAACCGCATCGTGCAGGCGATCGGTGCCAAGGCGAAAAACTACAACGTGCGCCTGGGTGGCGTGATTGCCAACCGCAGCGACGCCACCGACCAGATCGACAAGTACAACGCCGTCACCGGCCTCAAGACCATGGCGCATTTCCCCATGCTCGACGAGATCCGCAAGAGCCGACTGCAAAAGTCCACCCTCTTTGAGCTGGAGGCCACGCCTGCGGTCAAGGCTGTGCAAGACGAGTACATGCGCCTGGCCGCCGCGCTGTGGCTGGGGGCCGACCCGCTGCCTTCCATCCCCATGAAAGACCGAGATATTTTTGACCTGCTGGGTTTTGACTAAAGCCGAAAGCGCCACCATGAACACCACCGCTTACGAACAGCGCCGCAGCCAGATCGAGCACTACTTTGACCGTACTGCGGCCGAAGCCTGGGCACGACTGACATCAAACGAGCCAGTAGGCCGCATCCGCGCTACCGTGCGCGCCGGTCGCGACACCATGCGCGAAACCCTGCTGTCGTGGTTGCCCCAAGACCTGCGCGGCCTGCGGGTGCTGGACGCCGGTTGTGGCACCGGCGCACTGGCCCTGCAAGCGGCGCTGCGCGGGGCAGAGGTGGTGGCGATCGACCTCTCGCCCACCTTGGTCAAACTCGCGGCCGAACGTATGGCAGCGGAGCATCCGGCCCTGTCCGGCTCGGTGCAGTTCTCATCGGGCGACATGCTGAGCAAAGATCTTGGCCACTTCGACCATGTGGTCTGCATGGACTCGCTCATTCATTACGACAGTGACCAGATCGCCCACGCGCTGGCAGGTCTGGCGCAGCGCACACGTGGCTCCATGGTCTTCACCTTTGCGCCGCGCACACCACTGCTGGCCCTGATGCATAGCGCAGGCCGCCTTTTCCCTCGCAGCGACCGTTCGCCTTCTTTGTCACCCGTCGCACACGCAGATCTGCTGAAACGCATGCAGGGACACTCCAATTTGAAAGGCTGGCAAGGGGCACGTATGCAGCGTGTGGCCAGCGGTTTCTACACATCGCAAGCCTGGGAGTGGACCCGCTCATGAAGCTGCGCATTCCGGTTCCCCGCTGGATCACGGCCTACGGCACACGCTTCATGCCGTTTGCCGATGCGGCGTCGCCCGAGCTGCCAATGGCACGTCTGCTGCGGCTGTCGCTTTTTCAGGTGGTGATCGGTATGGTGACCGCGCTGCTGGTAGGTACGCTCAACCGGGTGATGATTGTCGAATTGCAAGTACCCGCTTGGTGGGTGGCTCTTGCAGTGGCTGTTCCGATGGTGTTTGCACCGCTGCGCACTCTGATTGGCTACCGCAGCGATACACACCCCTCGGCACTGGGCCTGCGCCGCATTCCTTATTTGTGGACGGGAACCTTGCTGCTGTTTGGCGGCCTGTCCATCATGCCTTTTGCCTTGCTGCTACTGTCGGAGCCCGAAAGCGCTAATTTGTGGGTCGGCCAGGTAGGCGCCTGCTTGGCTTTTGTCTTGGTGGGCGCGGGCATTCAGGTCACGCAAACGGCCGGCATGGCGCTGGCACACGACTTGGCCAGCGATGAAAAACGCCCGCGGGTGGTGGCTCTGCTCTACAGCATGTTGCTGGTCGGGATGATCGGCAGCAGTGCCGTATTTGGCTTGGTGCTGGACGGCTTCAGCCCCCAGAAACTCATACAGGTGGTGCAAGCTTGCGCGGTGCTGGTGGCCCTGATGAACCTGGCTTCGCTGTGGAAACAGGAGGCACGTCAAGCCAAACGCGGTCGCCGCGTTGCCGGCGGCTTTGTCAGCAGCTGGCGCGAACTGATGGCTCAGCCCCAGATGCGCCGTTTTTTGTGGACGCTGGGCATCGGCACCTTTGCCTTCAATATGCAAGACATCGTGCTGGAGCCCTACGCCGCCGAGATCCTGAAACTCGATGTGGGCATGACGAGCGCCCTGACGGCCCTGAGCGCCGGCGGCGCCTTGCTCGCTTTCAGCCTGTCGGCACGCTGGCTCTCAGGCGGGCTGCACGCCTGCCGCCTGGCTAGTTTGGGCGTTCTACTAGGTTTGCCCGCATTTGCCATGGTGATTTTTTCTGGGCCTCTCGAGGCCAGCTGGCTGTTTCGTGCCGGCGTGGGCCTGATCGGATTTAGCAGCGGTCTTTTTTCTGTAGGAATGCTGGTGACGGCCATGGGCTTTGGTCATAGCGGGCAAGGCGACGGCCTGGCCGACTTGGGAGGGCTGGTCATGGGCACGTGGGGCGCAGTGCAGGCCACCAGTGCCGGCGCAGCCATGGCGCTGGGCGGGGCTTTGCGCGACGGGGTGTCGGTGCTGGCCATGTCGGGCGCCCTGGGCGAAGCCCTGGTCACGCCCATCACGGCCTATAGCTTCGTCTATCACCTAGAGATTTATTTGTTGTTTGTCGTGCTCGTGGCCCTGGGGCCTATGTTGCGCGCTGGCCGGCTGGCCGCACGTAGCGCCAGTACGACCTCGAGCACCCGATTTGGCCTGGCGCAATTGCCGGGCTGAAGCACCGATTTTTTGAAGGAGCAAGCCATGGAAACAGGCGCTATCACACAGTACATCGATGTGGCCCAAATCGTGTTGTACATGTTCTGGGCATTCTTCGCGGGTCTGATTTATTACCTCTTGCGGGAAAACCACCGCGAGGGTTACCCCATGGACTCGGGGCGCGAAAACGGCCCGAAGGTCGAAGGCTGGCCCCCAGTCCCCGATCCCAAGGCTTTCAAGACCCAGGACGGCCACACCTACCTGGCACCCGATCTCGCACGACCGGACGGAACGTACAGCGGCAAACCCATGCATGGCTGGAATGGTGCGCCACTGGAGCCCGTGGGCGACCCTTTGCTGGCGGGTGTCGGCCCAGGTGCCTGGGCCATGCGCGCTGACGTTCCAGATATGGACCTGCACGGGCATCCCAAGATCGTGCCCATGCGGGTGTCAAAGGAACACTCTGTAGCCAAGCAAGATGTTGACCCACGTGGTCTGCCCGTGTGGGGCGCTGACAAGGTGATCGCTGGCACTGTTTGCGAGCTTTGGGTGGACCGCATGGAAATGCTGTTCCGCTACGCTGAGGTTCAACTGGCGGGATCCGACAAGCGGGTTTTGCTACCTATGACCTTTGCCCGCATCAAGAAAGACGGTGCACACGTGCAAGCCATTTTGGCCCACCAGTTTGCGAACGTGCCCCAGACCAGATCCAACGAGCAGATCACCCTGCTTGAGGAGGAAAAGATCACCGCCTACTACGGCGCAGGCACCCTGTACGCCACCCCTGAGCGTCAGGAACCCATCATATGAAAGCCACCCACGAACACGAGTGGGAAGCCGCCCCCGGTCTGCCCAGCGCCCTGCCCAAAGGCGAGCGCGTGGTCTGGCAGGGTGCACCCGACTGGAAGCGCCTGGCCATCCACGCCTTCCATGTGCGCAAGGTCGCACTGTACTTTGCGCTCATGCTGGCGGTGCAGGCCATCAACCTGACGGCCCCCGAAGGCAAAGTGGACTGGAAACCGCTGGTGGTGGCCGGCAGTTTGTATGCCGTCGCCCTGGCCCTGCTCTTGGGCACAGCCTGGATGTCGGCGCGCAGCACGCTCTACACCCTGACCAACAAGCGCGTGGTCATGCGCATCGGGATCGTGCTCACGCTGACCTTCAACCTGCCCTTCAAACGCATCGCAGGTGCCTCCCTCAAAATCCAGGGCGCTGGAACGGGCGACCTCGCACTGGCTCTGCACCCCGAAGACCGCATCGGTTGGGCCCATCTGTGGCCACACCAACGCGCCTGGCACGTGACACAGCCTCAGCCCACCTTGCGATGCGTGCCGGACAGCCAAACCGTGGGCGAGTTGCTGCTGACGCTGTGGCGCGCCGAGCGTGCGGGCCAAAGCCTGACGCTGGGTGACGCTGTTGCCCAAGCTAGCACCACAGCACCCAGTCACGGGATGTTGGCATGAACACCTTGCCCAAGCACGACTGGCAAAACCGCCAAGTCCCTCAGGCCAATGGCCTGAACCGGCCCATGGCCTGGATCGGCGTGATGCTGTTGGCCATGTTGGTGGCCGTCGGCCTGGCCCGTTGGTCGGGCCTGGACCCGCGGACCCCCGACGCCGCCGTGCAATGGCAGCGCGACCTGCAGTTTCGCGACTTGCCCGGTGGAGACATCGCGGTTCTGGACCACCGCAGCGGCCAGCAAGTGGCCCAGTTCACCGGAGAGCAAGGCTTTTTGCGCAGCAGTCTGCGCGCTTTGGCCCGTGAACGCCACCGCGAAAGCTTGGGCGGCGACGCTCCTTTTCTGTTGATCGGCCGTACCGACGGACGCCTGACCTTGCAAGACCCCAGCACCGGCCAGCGC
>JBJOJH010000187.1:0-3605 GCA_046046715.1 Pseudomonadota bacterium
TGCTTGTCTGCGGCAGGAATATCCAGCGCGGCGATGAAGCCTTGCATCAGCTCCTTGGTCATGGGGGCGCCACGGGTGAACTTCTTGAGCTGCTCATAAGGCTGGGGCAAACTTGAGATCAACGAAGCCGCGATTGCCGCCGACCTCGACGCCTCCTGGGAAGTGCTTGCTGAACCCGTCCAGACCGTGATGCGTCGTTATGGTTTGCCCCAGCCTTATGAGCAGCTCAAGAAGTTCACCCGTGGCGCCCCCATGACCAAGGAGCTGATGCAAGGCTTCATCGCCGCGCTGGATATTCCTGCCGCAGACAAGCATCGCCTGCTGGACATGACCCCTGGCAGCTACACCGGCAAAGCCGCCGAACTGGCGCGACGGGTCTGATGGCACTCAAATCCACCATCTTCAAAGCCAGTCTGCAGATCGCCGACATCGACCACGGCTATTACGCGGATCACGCCTTTACCTTGGCGCGCCACCCCAGCGAGACTGACGAGCGCATGATGATCCGCCTGGCGGCCATGGCACTGCAGGCGCATACCCTGCAGGATGTGTGCGCTGGCGACGGCACGCTGGCCTTTGGTGCCGGCCTGAGCGACCCCGAGGACCCGGATGCCTCCCTGACGGACTACACCGGGCGCAAGCGGGTTTGGATCGAAGTGGGGCAGGCCGAGGACAAGCCCCTTCTGAAAGCCTGCCAAAAGGCCGACAGCGTGCTGGTGTACTGTTTTCACCACGCTGCCGAGGTGTGGTGGAAGGGCATCGAGTCCAAGCTCACCCGGCTAGACAAATTGCAAGTCTGGCGCGTGCCGGCCGAGCAGTCGCAGGCGCTGGCCAAACTGGCCCAGCGCAGCATGCAGCTGCAGGCCACGATCCAGGAAGGTGTGCTGTCGCTGGGTAACAGCGAGCAGAGCGTCGATATGGAGTGCGCGCGCTGGAAGTAGAGTGCCGCAAGGGCTTTATTCAGCGGCCCGCTCGGCATAGCGGTTGAAGCGCCAGGCGTTGCTGTGCAGCGTGATGCGCCGCCAGGTGCTGCGCTTTTCGGCCGGCGTCATGGCCGGCCAGTGCTGCACCTCTTCAAAACTGCGCCCACAGCCCTTGCATTCCTCGTCGCCCTGGCTGGTCGAGCAAATGGCTATGCAGGGCGTATCGGGCGTGGATGCATACCAGGCGCTCCAGGCGGCCATGGCCTTGGGCGGGAACGACACCTCGTCAGCCTCATCCTCGTGGTAGTACACCATCAGGGCATACACCTCGGCCAAGGCGCGCAACTCCGGCCCCAGGGTCACGCCGTCAGGCGATGGCGCGCGGGCTCGCCAGTAGTTGATGGCGGCTTCGATGTCGGTGATGTGTATGGCGGCCATGGTGTGGTGCGTGACAGGGGTGGCGATGTTAATGCTCAATGGCCCCGTCCAGCTTGAATCGATCCAGACTTTGAATAAGTTCTGACGAGATTATTTTTCTGCGGCCTGCTGCCGCAGTACCTGTTGCACTTCACGCCAGCGGGTGTCGATGACGGCGGCCTCGATCGGGTCGATGCTGCGGACATCAGGCGCCTTTCGGATCCACTCCTGCGCGGCGCGAAACCGGTCTGCCGCTGCGCCAAAGTCCAGCACAGCGACCTGGGCTTCAGCCTCCGCCCGTATGGCGCGCAGCGTGTGACCATTGGCCGCCTGGGCACTGGCCAGCAACTGCCAGGCCAGGGCGTCGCGCGGATGGCTGCCCACCCACAGCTGCAAAGCCTGGGCGGCATCTGCTGCTTGGCCGGCCAGCAACTGCGCGCGTGCAGTCAACAAGGTTTGGGTGCGTAGCCAGGCGTCGGTACTCATGGCTGGCAGGGCAGAGGTCTGGCCCACAGACGGGCCAGCCGTGTCGGGCTTCAACCATTTCAGCGCACCACCGGCATCCCCCCGGCTCATGGCCAGCTCGGCCTGGGCCCAGCGGATTTGCCGCGCGGCAGCATCGTCTCCCGCCACCAGCGCGACCAACTGCCCTAAAAAGCCCTGCGCCTGTGTCCGGTCTTGCAGCTCGCCGGCCGCCATCGCCGCGCCGTACAGCACAGCCACTCGATCGGGCAACGGCTTGGCCGCGGCGTCGGGCTGGCTTGCCTGTGCCACCATGCTCTGCAGCTGATCCGACCCGACTTGACCCAGCGCACGGGCACGCGCCGCCATCATGGCGTGCGTCAGCGTTGTGACGGCTGGGGGCGTTGCCTGACCGATGGGCATACGCGACTGCATGTCGGCCACGCGCTCGGTCGTCAGGGGGTGGCTACGCAGATAAGGGTAGGCGCCACTGTCATTGAGCCGGCTGGACTGCTGCAACTTGTCAAACATGCCCACAAAGCCCTGAGGCGCAAAGCCGGCCTGGGTCATCACACCAAAACCATTTCGGTCAGCCTCACGCTCCATATCACGCGAGAAATTCAACTGGTTTTGCATGACCGCGGCCTGCCCACCCACCATTAGCGCACCACCGGCGTCGCCGCTTTTGCTGGCAGCCAGGGCGCCCAGCACCATGGCGCCCAGCATCCAGGGTGCAAGTGCGCTTTGCCGGTCCATCAGTCGGGCGATATGACGCTGGGTGACGTGGCTCAGCTCGTGCGCCAAGACCGAGGCCAGCTCGTCAGCGCTGCTCACCACCCCCACCAGCCCCAGGTGCAAGCCAAAGTAGCCGCCCGGCAAAGCAAAAGCGTTGACCGAGCGATCTCGCCCCAGCAGGATCTGCCAGGCAAAGGTATCGTCTAGTTCCTGCGGCAAGTCGCCACGCAAGCGGGCGGCGGCCAGCAGCGGCTGCCACAGGCTGTTGACGTAATCCACCAGCACTGGGTCGTCGATGTAGTCAGGGTCGCGATACAGCTCGCGGGCGATGCGGTCGCCCATGCGGCGCTCGGTGCTCAGGCTCATGCCGCTGCCATCGCCCAAGGCCGGCAAGGCGGTGCCGGCTGGGGATGGGTTCATTTGCGCTTGCGTGAGCTGAAGGGGCGCCAACGCCAGCGTGCCCACCAAAGAAAATGCCAGCAGCCTAGCCGGCCAGAGTCGAAACGTCATGAACGTATCATGCTTGAAAAACGTAACGCCTCTGTAAACCCCCATGAACACACTCACCCATTTCGACGCTCAAGGCCAGGCCCACATGGTGGACGTCGCTGCCAAAGCCAGCACCCACCGCATCGCCGTAGCCAGCGGGCGTATCGACATGCTGCCCAGCACCCTGGCGCTGATCGAGTCTGGCACCGCCAAGAAAGGCGACGTGCTGGGCATTGCCCGCATTGCCGGCATCATGGCCGCCAAAAAAACCAGCGAACTGATCCCCCTGTGCCACCCCTTGGCGCTGACCCGCGTGGCGCTGGAGCTAGAAATCTGCAACGATGAATCAGAAAGCGCACTGGGCGTGAGCTGCACTGCCACCGTCGAAACCAACGGCCAGACCGGCGTGGAAATGGAAGCCCTGACCGCCGTGCAAGTGGCCCTGCTCACCATTTACGACATGTGCAAGGCCGTGGACCGCGGCATGACCATCAACAACGTGCGCCTGCTCGAAAAACACGGCGGCAAGTCGGGGAGCTTTGTGGCGGGGGATTGAGGAAGGTTCAGCCTGGCACTTTG
>JBJOJH010000188.1:0-3217 GCA_046046715.1 Pseudomonadota bacterium
AACCTGATCGGCCTTGTTTTCCTTGGCTGCCATCCAGCGGGCGGCACTGCTGGAGGCTGCTCCCTGGCTCAGCGCGAACACACTGGCGCCCCCCGCGGTGGGTGTAAAGAATGCGTCGGCATGGATGCTGATAAAGAGGTCGGCCTGCACCCTTTGTGCTTTTTGCACCCGGACATGCAAGGGGACAAAGTAGTCGGCATCGCGCGTCATGAAGGCGCGCATGGCCAGGTTGCCGCCACGACTTTGCAGTGTGGTGGCGTTGATGCGTTCGCGCAGCCGGTGCGCGATTTGCAAAACCACATCTTTTTCGCGAGTGCCTGAGGGGCCCACCGCACCGGGGTCTTCGCCGCCATGACCGGGGTCCAGCGCGATGACGACCAGGCGATCTGTCAAACCCTGAGCCGAGCCGCCTGGGGAGGGGCTCGCCGGCGAGGGTGCCGCCTTGGAAATTGGGGCGGCAGAGGCAGCGGAGAGTGTGTTGGCAGTGGACGCGGAAGGTGCAGGGGCAGACGCCATGGCCGAGGGCAGCGTCTTGGGCCGGTCGGCGCCGGTGTGCCGGCTGATGAGCTCGCCCAAGGGGTCGGGGCGCGTGTCTGCCGTCGTGGGTGCACTGTTGCTTTTGTCCGCCAACCGCTCTGCGATCAACAGCTCCAGCGGGTCCACGGGTCGAGCGGGAAATAAATCAAACACGAGTCGATGCTGGTAGGCGGCCACTGGCGGCAGGCTGAACACCTGGGGCAGCACGTCCTGCTTGAGATCCAGCACCAGGCGCACTACGCCAGGCGAGTTTTGTCCGGCCCGGATGCCACTGATGTAGGGGTCGTCCGGCCGCACCTTGGCAATCAGTTCCTGCAAACCGGGCAAAAGATCGAGGCCTTCGGTGTCGACCACCAGCCGGGGCGGACTACTCACCACAAATTGTTTGGCCTTGAGCGCCGTGTCCGATTCGATGGTGACCCGGGTGTAATCCGGCGCCGGCCAGAGTCGCACGGCCAGGATGGAGGCGCCCCGCGCCAACTGTGCCCGGCCCAGCAGCAGCGCCAACGATCCGCCTTGCAGCAGGTCGCGACGTCTCATGCTTCAGCGCTCACAGTTGAAATGTCAGCATCGAGTGGCGTCACGCCGTCTAGCAGCCGCGCGCCAGTGGGTGTTTGTGCACACAGTTCCAGGTTGCGGGCGTTCTCATCAATGACCGACAGGCGCAACACCAGATCGGCCACAGGCAATACGCCTGCTGCCTGCTGCGGCCACTCCGCGAGCTTCAGGCCAGCACTGGCAAAAATATCCCGAAAGCCGGCGTCTTCCCATTCGCGAGGGTCGTTGAAACGGTAAAAGTCAAAGTGCCATACTTTGAGCGGGGGTTGTCGTTCAGACAAGTCATAGGGCTCCACCACCGCATAAGTGGGGCTCTTGATGCGACCCTGCACGCCGAGTGCGCGCAGCAAATGACGCACCAGCGTGGTTTTGCCCGCGCCCAAATTGCCGTGCAGTTCGATGTACGCGTGGTGGATGTCGGCCTTTGCAGCCAGATGCTCGGCCAGGGCTTGCGTGGCCGCCTCTGTGGGCAGCAAAACGGTTTTTACAATGGGTCGGTGACGATCGACAAGGTTCAAATCAGCGGCAAGCATCTGGTGTCTCGGGTTCAGGCCTGGGCCCATGAATTGGGATTTTCCCAAATTGGCGTGGCCGGTGTCGATTTGTCCACAGCCGAGCCGGGTTTATTGGCCTGGCTGGCGGCGGGTTTTCATGGGGACATGGCGTACATGGCCCAGCACGGCCTGAAAAGAGCGCGTCCCGCCGAGCTGGTTCCGGGCACCGTGAGCGTGATCACCGCCCGCATGGACTACCTTCCACAGGCGACTTCTGCCGATTGGCAACAACACGAGTTGCAGCGCCTGGGCCAGCCAGGCGAGGCAGTGGTGTCGCTGTATGCACGGGGTCGGGACTATCACAAGGTGCTGCGCAAGCGTCTGCAGCAATTGTGCGAGCGGCTGGTGCAGGAGGTCGGCCCGCTGGGCTACCGGGCCTTCACGGACTCTGCCCCCGTGCTGGAGGCCGAATTGGCGCAGCGCAGTGGTCTGGGCTGGCGAGGCAAGCACACCTTATTGTTGAACCGGGAGGCTGGCTCCATGTTCTTTTTGGGCGAGATTTATCTGGACCTGGCTCTGCCTATCAGCGATCCCGTGTCCGCCCATTGCGGTGCCTGCAACGCCTGCATGACCGTCTGCCCCACCCAGGCCATCGTGGCCCCGCACCGGCTGGATGCGCGGCGCTGTATTTCCTATCTGACCATCGAGCATGCAGGTGCCATTCCTGAGGATTTGCGCCCTTTGATGGGCAACCGCATCTACGGTTGTGACGACTGTCAACTGGTGTGTCCCTGGAACAAATACGCCCGGCGCAGTGCCTTGCCGGACTATGACGAGCGTGCCGGGCTGGGCAGCAGCACCTTGTTGAACTTGTTTGCCTGGAGCGAGGAAGATTTCTTGCGATACACCGAAGGCAGCGCCATACGGCGTATTGGCCATGAACGTTGGCAACGCAACCTGGCCGTGGCCTTGGGAAATGCCTTGCGCACTCGTCATGACCCTGCCATAGTGCAAGCGTTGGAGACAAGAGAACCTGTGGTCAGCACCCTGGTGGCTGAACATGTGCGGTGGGCCCTGGCGCAGGGTGGTCGCACAGTCCAGCCCCTTGCATAGCAGCCAGGTACACAGAAGTAACGTACATAGCACTCACACAGATAGCACACCGCCATGTCCATGCGATTCACCTACGTCAGCCCGCAGTTGCCAGAAAACAAGATGCGCATGTATCCCACCAAGGTGATCAACATCATCGGTGGGCCGGGCTGCGACAAGTCCATGTTCACGGCCGGCATCATTTTGTACTTGAGCATCAGGCAAAAGTCGGTAGAGCAGATTCCCGATTTCGCCAAGTCACTGGTCTGGCAAAAAAACTTTGAAGTCCTCAAAAACCAGTATTTCATTGCGCAGCAGCACATGCGCATGATCGAGCTGATGGATGGGCAGGTCCAGTTTTTGGTCAGCGAGTGCTCCTTGCCCCAGGTTCTTTATTACAACGAAAACTACCCGGACAACATTTGCGATGTCGCCAAAACCCGGCAGCAAATTCTGGAGTGGCATCGCCAGACCAACAGCATCAACATCATGGTGGAGCGAGGGGATCGCAAGTACAACCACACCGGGCGGTTCCA
>JBJOJH010000189.1:0-3818 GCA_046046715.1 Pseudomonadota bacterium
CAAGGCCACCACTTGCGCTGTGCTCAGCGCTGCTACCTGCGCTGTCGTCAGCGATTGCGCCTGCGCTGTGCTCAACGCCACCACTTGCGCTGTCGTCAAGCCTTGCTGAACTTGCGATGTGCTCAGCGCTGCGACCTGACTAGTGCCCAAGTAACCAATTTGCGTGGTGGTGAAGGCCCGCAATTGATCGGTCGTAAGAGCCAAATAGTCTGCTGTCGTCAGAGCACTCAGCTGCGTCGACGTCAGCACCGCAATCTGAGCCGTGGTCATACCCGTAACGATTGAAGCCATGGCAGACCCCTCCACAATAAATAAATCAAAAACACAACACCACCCGCCACAACTCTTGGACGGATTACCAGTATCTCGTTTCTATCGGCAACTTCTTTTAGGAATTAAGGGCTTTTTCTTACTTTTTTTAACCCTTAGAAAGTCAGACGCATCCGTTCAGCTGGCCCAAATCTGTTTTGAATGCGCTTGACTGGTGACTCAACGCCGTTCAAAACCTTCACCCATGGGTCCTCAAGCCGCTTGGCGTCCATAAAAATCAGGCCTCAGTGCCCTGTTGCTGCAAGGCCCACATCTGTGCGTAGCGCCCTTGCGCGGCCAGCAGGGCGGCGTGGGTGCCGCGCTCGACGATGTGGCCGGCGTCCAGCACCAGGATTTCATGGGCGTCCACCACGGTCGACAAGCGGTGCGCAATCACCAGCGTGGTTTTGTTTCGGGCGGCCTGCTGTAGCTCGGCTTGTATGGCGCGCTCGTTGGCCGAGTCCAGCGCCGAGGTGGCCTCGTCAAAAATCAGGATCGGCGGGTTTTTGAGCAGGGTGCGGGCAATCGCCACGCGCTGCTTTTCGCCGCCCGAGAGCTTGAGGCCGCGCTCGCCCACCATGGTGTCATAGCCCTTGGGTGTACCCGCGATGAAGTCGTGGATGTGGGCAGCCCGCGCGGCCCGCTCCACCTCGACCCGGGTAGATCCTGGTCGGCCATAGGCTATGTTGTATTCGACCGTGTCGTTGAACAGCACCGTGTCTTGCGGCACGATGCCGATGGCCTGGCGCACGCTGGCCTGGGTGACTTGAGTGATGTCCTGCCCATTGATCAGAATCCGGCCACCCTTGCCGTCGTGCAGCCCCGAGGCAGGGTCAGCCCCCTGGAGAGGCCAGGTTCCGACATCGTAAAAACGGAACATGAGTCGCGCCAGGGTGGACTTGCCGGAGCCCGATGGCCCCACCACCGCCACTGTCTTACCGGCCGGAATCTCGAAACTGATGTGATGCAGGATGGGCCGGCTGGCGTCGTAGGCAAAGCTCACGTCTTCAAAGCGCACACTCACTGCGGCGTCCAGCGCCAGCGGCCGGGCACCAGGCACATCGGCAATCTCCCGCTCGCGCTCCATCAGGGTGAACATCTTGTCCAGGTCGGTCAAGCTTTGTTTGATTTCACGGTAAATCACACCCAAAAAGTTGAGCGGGATGTACAGCTGGATCATGAAGGCGTTCACCATGACCAGGTCACCCAGAGTCATGCGCCCCTCCACCACGCCTTGAGTCGCACGCCAGAGCATGGCCACCAGGCCCACTGCAATGATCAGCTGCTGGCCGGTATTGAGCATGGACAGCGTGGTCTGGCTCTTGAGACGGGCCCGGCGCAGGCGCTCCAGGCTTTCGTCGTAGCGTTTGGCCTCAAAGCCTTCGTTGTTGAAGTATTTGACGGTTTCGTAATTGAGCAGCGAATCGACCGCCTTGGTGTGTGCGGCTGAATCAAACTCGTTGGCCTGACGCCGGAACTGGGTGCGCCACTCGGTGAGCTTGAAGGTGTACAAGATGTACAGCGCCAGCGCAGCCAGCGTGATCCAGGCAAACCAGGCGTCGAACTGGATGCCCAGGATGCCCAGCACCAGCACCACCTCGATCAAGGTGGGGAAGATGCTGAACAGAGAATATGAAATAAGCGACTCGATGCCGCGCACCCCGCGCTCTATGTCGCGCGTCATGCCGCCGGTTTGCCGCTCCAGATGAAAGCGCAGGCTCAGGGCGTGCAGATGCTCAAAGGTTTGCAGGGCGATGCTGCGAGCAGCGCCCTGGGTGGCCTTGGCAAACACCAGCTCACGCAACTCGGTAAACAGCGTGGTGCACAGGCGCAGCGCGCCATAGGCCAGCAACAGACCGGCAGGCACCACCAGCAAGGCCTGAGGATCGCCGGGTTTGAGCGTCATGCTGTCGACCAACTGCTTAAGCAGGAGCGGCACACCCACACTGGCCAGTTTGGCCCCCACCATGAAGACCAGCGCCGCCATCACGCGCCACTTGTAGGCCCACAGATAGGGAAACAGGCGCTTGAGGGTGGCACTGTCGGTGCGAGGTTCCGGTGTGCCGTTAGCCGCCATCGGGGGCGGACTGGAGAGATCGCCGCGATGGCGCATGGGGATAATCCTTTGTGTTTCTTAACCGTGATTGTGTCTATGCCTACAGATTCAAGCGACCAAAGCAGCGTTGATGCGCGCATCAATGCCCAAACCCTGGTCGAACTGCCAACCGACCAAACCCTGGTGCTCAAGGTCATTCCCATGCCGGCCGACTGCAATGCCAATGGTGACATCTTTGGTGGCTGGGTGATGGCGCAGGTGGACGTGGCAGGCTCGGTGCTGCCTTACCGCTACGCCAGGGGTCGCATGGCCACGGTGGCCGTGAACGAGTTTGTGTTCAAGCAGCCCGTGCGGGTCGGCGACATCCTGTCGTTCTTTGCCAAGATTGTGCGCCTGGGCAAAACTTCGATCACCGTGCAGGTTGAAGTCTTTGCCGAGCGCCACATGGACCAAGGCCAGTATGTCAAGGTAACCCAGGCCGTGCTGACCTATGTGGCCATCGACGGGGACGGCCGGCCCCGCCCCTTGTCTGGCTGCTAGCGCCGTCGTCAAAGTTTCGAAAAGTCGGGCTTGCGCTTTTCCATGAAAGCGCCAAAGGCCTCTAGCGCCGCAGGCTCGCGCAACAAGCGGCCAAACGTCTCGGCTTCCAGCGCCATCTGCTGACGCACGCCTGAGGCGCTGCCCTGCTTCATCAGGCGTTTGGTGGCCAGCAAAGAGGTGGTGGATTTGGCAGCCAGTTTGCGGGCTTGAGCCTGCGCCAGGTCGTTGGCCTCGGTCGGTGGCACGATGCGGTTCACCAGGCCGACTTCCAGCGCCGCCTCGGCCATGAAAGGTTCACCCAGCAGCAGGGCCTCGGCTGCACGGTGATAGCCCATCATCTGCGGCACCAGCAGGCTGGAGGCGGCCTCGGGGCACAGCCCCAGATTCACGAACGGCATGGAAAACGCCGCATTGTCGCCCGCGTAGACCAGGTCGCAATGAAACAGCATCGTGGTACCCACGCCCACGGCGGGGCCACACACAGCTGCAATCACGGGCTTGGGGCAGTCAGCCAGGGCATGCAAGAACTGGAACACCGGCGCGTCCACGCTGCTGGGCGGATGAGCCAGAAAGTCGGCAATGTCGTTGCCCGCACAAAAGATGCTCACATGCCCCTGAAACACCACGCAGCGCACGGCTGGGTCGGCCTGGGCAGCCAGCAGACCCTCGGCCAGGGCGGCGTACATAGCGCTCGTCATGGCATTTTTCTTGTCCAGACGGTTGATGGTCAAGGTGCAAACACCGGCTTCGGTGTTGATGAGGATGTCGCTCATGGTCGAATTTTTGTTGAAAAGATCAGGGTAAGGAGCGAGGCGGCTCAGACCCGCTCAAAAATGCCGGCAGCGCCCTGGCCCATGCCCACGCACATGGTCACCATGCCGTACTTGAGCTGACGGCGGCGCAGGGCATGGAC
>JBJOJH010000190.1:0-4797 GCA_046046715.1 Pseudomonadota bacterium
GTTGGCTGCGCACCTGGGCAAGCCCCTGCGCTGGCCTCTAGGAGTGGAACCGGCCACCTTGACAGGCTCCCGTGTGTTGGGCGTGCGCCGACGCGGCAAGTATTTGTTGCTGGATCTGGACCGTGGACTGCTGCTCATCCACCTGGGCATGTCGGGCAGCCTCAGTTTTGCGGTGGAACTGCCGCTGCCTGGCTTGCATGATCACTTTGAACTTCAGACCACTCAGGGCACCCTGCGCTTGCACGACCCACGCCGGTTTGGGGCCGTGGTGTTTGCGACACATGAACAGTCGCCTGTGGCTCAGAAGTTATTGGGCAAGCTGGGCGTGGAGCCTTTAGGCGAGCAATTTGATCTGGCCGGCTTTGCCGCGGGTCTCAAGGGCCACAAGGCGGCGATCAAGCAGGTCTTGCTGGCGGGCGAGGTGGTTGTGGGTGTGGGCAATATTTATGCATCAGAGGCGCTGTTCATGGCGAGAATACGACCCACGACCAGCTCGGCTCGCCTGGGTGGCGCCAGGGTTGCCCGCTTGCATGCCTGCGTGCGTGAGGTGCTCACACGTGCAGTGGAGGTAGGTGGCAGCACGCTGCGCGATTTTTCAAATGCGCAAGGGCAGAACGGCTATTTCCAGCTCCAGGCTCAGGTCTATGGTCGCGAAGGCCAGCCCTGCCGGGTGTGCGCCACGCCGATCAAGTCTCTGCGTCAGGGACAGAGGTCCACGTTCTTCTGCCCGATGTGTCAAAAAAGATGAGTGGCATGCCGACCCCGAGTCAGCTCGATACCGAATGGCCGCTTCGCGTGGTGGCTTGGCAAACCACGCATGGCCGCCATGATTTGCCCTGGCAGAACACACGCGACCCCTACCGGGTGTGGCTGTCAGAAATCATGCTGCAGCAAACCCAGGTCGTCACGGTGCTCGATTACTACGCACGATTTTTGGCGCGCTTTCCCGATGTGCGTGCCCTTGCGGCAGCCAGCCAGGATGATGTGTTGGGCCTGTGGAGCGGCCTGGGGTACTACAGCCGTGCACGCAATCTGCACCGCTGCGCGCGGCAGGTGGTCTCTGTGCACCACGGTGTTTTTCCCCAGACGTCAGAACAGTTGAAGACACTGCCCGGCATTGGGCCCAGCACAGCGGCGGCGGTGGCCTCGCTTTGCTTTGGTGAGCGTGCAGCCATCTTGGATGGCAATGTCAAGCGGGTGTTGACGCGGGTTCTGGGTGTGGACGCTGACCTGTCGGTGCTTTCCAACGAGCGGGCACTGCTGGCTCAGGCCGTGCGCTTGTTGCCGACGCAGGACCTGTACCACGCCATGCCACGTTACACACAGGGGGTGATGGACCTGGGCGCAACGGTGTGCACCCCTCGTCAACCCGATTGCCTGCTGTGCCCGGTGCAGGATGTGTGCGTGGCCCGAGCGCAGGGCCAGCCCGAGCGCTACCCCGTCAAGACCAAAAAGCTCAAACGCACGGCCCTCTCAATTTGGCTCTTGCAGGCGCAAGACAGCGAGGGTGGTGTGTGGCTGTCGCAGCGGCCCGTGCCCGGCGTGTGGGCTGGCCTTCATTGTTTGCCCCTGTTTGAAAGTCGAGCTGCCTTGGTAGACGCGGTGCCGGCTCCCTGGTGCGATGGCCTGATGGACCAGCCGGCTTTTGTCCATGTGTTGACCCACAAAGATCTGCACCTGCATGTGGTGCGCCTGGACGTGCCGTCTGGGCAAGCCCTAATGCAATTGCCCGGCACCCGCGTGGCCAAAACCGCCTGGCCATCCTTAGGCTTGCCCGCGCCGGTGCGCAAGTTGCTGGCCTGAGTTTTTCACTGGTGGGCTGTGTTGCGCGTGGTTGATACAGCGCAATATGTTGTTTTGCCGTCGTCCTCAGCATCGCAAGGTGGCATATGCCGCCGTATGTAACTTGATGCGAGACACGATGAACCCATCCTTCACGCCTGACAGGTGCGCCACTGAGGCGGACCGCGACGATGTTCTGGTCTGCACCCTGAAACAGCTGGCCCAGGGTGGGATCCTAGGCCATGATGGAGTTCGTCAGCGTGGCTGGTTTGCCGGCATGCGGCCCGCCGTTTTCCCCTGAGTCCCGAAGATGCTCGGCACTCAGGCGATCAGTCGGGACGTTTTGGCCGAGAAATACCTGAAACCTGGTGAAATCAGTGTTCAAGATGTGTATCGCCGGGTGGCCCGGGCGCTGGCCTCGGTGGAGGCGCCCGCGGAGCAGGCAGCCTGGGAGCGACGTTTTCTGGAGAACCTTCAGGCGGGTGCCATAGGTGCCGGGCGCATCATGAATGCGGCGGGTGCGTGTACAGGTGCTGCCGCCACACTGATTAATTGCTTTGTGCAGCCCGTGGGTGATGCCATCCAGGGTTTAGACGAGGAGGGCTACCCCGGCGTAGACCAGGCGTTGCACGAAGCAGCCGAAACCATGCGCTGCGGTGGCGGTGTGGGTTACGACTTTTCGCACATCCGGCCCAAGGGGGCGGACGGCCGGGGACTGGCGTCCAAGTCCTCGGGCCCTTGCAGCTGCATTGACGTGTTTAGTCAGTCGTGCGCCACGCTCCAAAGCGTTGGTGCGCGTCGTGGCGCACAAATGGGTGTGCTGCGCATCGACCATCCGGATGTGCTGGAGTTCATCACTGCCAAGCGCGCGCCCGGGCGCTGGAACAACTTCAATGTCTCGGTGGCGGTGCCAGACGCCTTCATGCAGGCGCTGGTGGACGACAGTGACTGGCAGCTGGTGCACCGCGCCCGGCCGGGTGCCGTAGCCCTGGGCGCGGGGGCATTTCAGCGCGAAGACGGCTGGTGGGTGTACCGCACTGTGCTGGCACGCGAGTTGTGGAACACGGTGATGCGCAGTGCTTACGACTTTGCCGAGCCCGGCATTCTGTTTCTGGACCCCATCAACCAGGACAACAACCTGCGCTATTGCGAGGCCATTGAGGCCACCAACCCCTGTGGCGAGCAACCTTTGCCACCCTACGGCTGTTGCGACCTGGGGCCGATCATCCTGCCGCGTTTTGTGCATCACCCGTTCGGCCTGGAAGGGACACCGGTCTTTGATGTTGCCGCCTTTGAGCGGGCGGTGGCACTGCAGGTGCGCGCGCTCGACAACGTGCTGGACCTCACCTTCTGGCCCCTGCCCCAGCAGCGCGACGAGGCCATGGCCAAGCGACGCATCGGCGTGGGCTGTACCGGTCTGGGCAATGCGCTGGCCATGTTGTGCCTGCGTTACGACCGGGCCGAGGGTCGTGACATGGCCGCCCACATTGCCGAACACATGCGTGATGCGGCCTATGCGGCGTCGATTTCCCTGGCGCAGGAGAGGGGCGCTTTCCCCTGCTTCGATGTCAACGGTTACCTGGCTCCAGGCACCTTTGCGAGCCGTTTACCTCTGGCCATGCAGCAGGCCATACGACGCGATGGCATCCGCAACAGCCATCTACTGTCGATTGCGCCGACCGGCACAGTGAGCCTGGCCTTTGCCGACAACGCTTCCAACGGCATCGAGCCCGCCTTTGCGTGGCTGTACCAGCGCAAGAAGCGCGAAGACGACGGCAGCATCACTGACTACGCGGTAGAGGATCATGCCTGGCGCGTGTACCGGGACCTGGGGGGTGACGTGCATGCGCTGCCCGACTACTTTCTAAGTGCCCTGTCGATGAGCGCTGGCGATCACATCGCCATGATGCAGGCGGTTCAGCCCATGGTGGACGCGGCCATTTCCAAGACGGTGAATGTGGCCGTAAATTTTCCTTTTGAAGACTTCAAGGGTTTGTATCTGCAAGCCTGGCGGGCGGGCCTGAAGGGGCTGACCACCTACCGGCCCAACGTCATTCTGGGCTCGGTGCTCCATGCCTGCCGCCCCTCGGCCTAACTGTGCAGGGCTGGAGATCACGTCCGACCTCGTTCGCTGCGCCCCCTTCGAGTCGTGGGGCTGATGGGTGTGTTTGCCCTGCAAGCATCAAAAAGGTGAGGGTGAATTCAAAATATTTTTGAAATAGGGCTAAATAACCCCCTAAATCTGCCGTTAAGAAAGATACGACAACTGGAAAAAGCCACCTCTACCGACCTCCACCGTCCTTTACCGACCCTACACCACGCCACTGGACCCAAAATGAACATCCCGCCTGTCGATCGACCCAGCACTGTGCGCCCCGTGGCCGCAGAGTTGGCTTCGCTTGGCAGCAGCCGGGTGGTACCCACGGCACCGGTCAATTCGACGGTGGTTTCGGCGCCAGAGCCAGTGTCCCGCGTCATCAATCTGGTGAATCAGGCCAACAAACCCAGCGAGGGGGAGGCGGTTTACAGAAGTGTTTCCGACCCCAACCGGCGCGGCTCAGAGGCCGCGACCACGCCCAAGGACTGGACCATCACCCGGCCCGAACCGGTCAAAGAGGAAGTCCCACCGTCGGAGCCGATCTCCAAGCTGTTGATCGACCACCTGCATAAGCTCTGGCAGGCCAGTGGGCAGGCGGTGAGTGAGCTGCTGGCCGAACATCCCAGCAAGGTGGCGGCCATGACGCCTCCTGAGAACGGGCCCACCGGCGATGCAGTCAACGAAGTGCTGACCTACGACCCGGTCTCCATAGCCAAAACGGCCAAGGCCAGCTCGGGCGGCTCGTCGTCTGACTCCACAACGCGATAAGCGTCCGGGGGGCATCGGGGCCCACAAGCTGCGCCTGCGGCAAAGGCCCCAGCGGCATCGCCTAAGATTCCGGCATGCACACTTCAGCCCTTGTTTTGTTCTCGGGTGGTCAGGATTCGACCACCTGCCTGGCCCATGCCCTGTCCCGG
>JBJOJH010000191.1:0-4008 GCA_046046715.1 Pseudomonadota bacterium
ACAAGGTGACCAGGCCACCCACATAAGCACCGTCGTAACCCATGCGCGTGGCCAGCACATAGCAACTCGATGCTGTCGGCAACGCAGAAAAAGCCAGCAGCATCGTTGTCTCTACGGCGGACAGCTTGAACAGGCGCGCCACGCCCCAGGCCACCATGGGTAGCAACAGGTGGCGGATAGTCAATACGCTGACAGCCAGCGTTTTTGCTCGGGCAAGAGCGCCAAACTGCATACCGGCGCCTGCAGCCATCAAGCCCAATGCCAGCGAGGCCGCCCCAACACGGGATGCTGTGGGTTCCAGCCATACCGGCATCACAAAACCCAGAACATTCGCCACCAGGCCAGACGCCGTGGCAATGATCAGGGGGTTGCGCACCAGTTCGCCCAGCAATCCCCGCTGCGCATGTCGTGCCATGGGCCAGACCGCCGCAACATTGAACAAGGGGACGCAGACGCCAATCAGCACGGCAATCAGTTGCAGGCCGGTCGGCCCAGCCAGTCGATCTGCCAAGGCCAGACCGATGAAGGAGTTGAAGCGAAAAGCTATTTGCGCGCTGGCAGCATGATCACGCTGCGGCATGTGTCGACCTAGTAGTGGGAGATGGGGAAGGGCATAGGCCAAGCTTATGCCGATGAGCCCAAGGGTCCAGCCAGAGGCAATCAGGTTGGAGGCTGCCAGCAGATCCAGCGGCGTACGGGAAATCGACTGAAACAGCAGCACAGGAAACAGAAAGTAGTACACCAGGGTTTCCACCTGCGCCCACACGGTCCGGTTCAAGGCGGTGTAGCGGCAGACCAGGTAGCCACACAAGATCAGCGAGAAATCCGGAAAGAGGAGTTGTGCGTAGTTCACCAGGCGAGAATACCAGCGCAGGGCAATGGTCTAGGGTTTGCCCTAGGGCAATTAGCGGCCCGCCTGATCGTGCGGGCCTACTAATTGCTGTAATCTAAACCTTCAACTTTTCGAGGTACACATATGGATCGTCGTCTTCATCTGGCTTGTGTCATGGCTGCTACGCTGAGTTCGATGGGCGGTGCCTGGGCCCAGGCCTATCCGAATAAGGTCATCAAGTTGCAAGTGCCTTTTGCGCCCGGCGGCACGACCGATATCGTTGCCAGGGTGATTGCCGAGCCGCTGGGCAAGGCCTTGGGTCATAACGTGGTGGTCGAAAACAAGGCGGGTGGTGGTGGCATCGTGGGGGCGAATGAAACCGCCAAGGCGGCACCCGATGGTTATCAGTTGGGGGTGGCGACGGTCTCCACAACGGCCGCAAATCCGGCGATCAACCCCAAGATGCCCTATGACGCCGCGACCGACTTCACGGCCATCATCAACATTGCCGCGACGCCCAATGTGATTGCGGTTCACCCCAGCTTCCCCGCGAAAAATTACAAGGACTTCGTGGCGGTGTTGAAAAAGTCGCCGGGCAAGTATTCTTACTCTTCATCCGGCACAGGCGGCATCGGCCACCTGCAAACCGAGCTTTGGAAGAGCCTGCAGGGTGTGTTTATCACCCACATTCCTTATGGTGGTGCAGGACCGGCGCTGCGCGATACCGTGGGCGGTCAGGTTGAGATCATTTTTGACAACGTACCGTCCGCCCTGCCGCACATCAAGGCCGGCCGCCTGGTGCCCATGGCCGTGGCAGCGCCTCAGCGCTTGGCTGCCATGCCAGATGTACCCACATTCAAGGAGTTGGGCCTGGAGCCCGTGAACCGCATGGCCTACTACGGCATCCTAGGGCCCAAGGGCCTGCCCCGCGAAGTTGTGGACAAGATCAACTCGGCCACTCGCAAGGCCCTGGAAGACCCTGCCGTGCGCAAGCGCATAGAGGACACCGGATCGGTGGTGCTGGGAAATACGCCTGAACAGTTTGCACAGCAAATGAAAGACGAACTGGCGGTGTACAAGAAAGTGGTTGAAACGGCCAAGCTGACGCTGGATTGATGACGCTGGCCCAGCCACTGCATCCGAGCATCGACACCTTTGTCGATGCGCTTTGGCTCGAAGATGGTCTGGCGCGGCTCACTCTAGAGGCCTACCGACGTGACCTGCGACTGTTCAATGACTGGCTGACAGCCCAGGGAAAAGTTTTGACAGAGGTCGTCGAGCCTGACTTGACGGCCTACTTTGCAGCGCGCCACGAGGGCAGCAGAGCGACATCAGCCAACCGCCGTTTGACCGTGTTCAAACGCTACTTTCGTTGGGCCCTGCGCGAGCGCTTGACGAGTGCCGACCCGACCCTGCGGCTGCAGGCCGCCAAACAACCCCTACGTTTGCCCAAGTCCTTGACAGAGCAACAGGTGGAAGCGCTGCTGGCCGCGCCGGACACGACTCTGCCCCTGGGAGTGCGTGATCGCACCATGCTGGAGCTGATGTACGCCAGTGGGCTGCGGGTGAGTGAGCTGGTGAGCCTGAAGGTCACCAACATCAGCCTGCATGACCATGTGCTTCGGGTGTTGGGCAAGGGCAGCAAGGAAAGACTGGTGCCCTTTGGCGAGCTTGCAGGCCAGTGGCTGCGCCGCTATCTTGCACAGGCTCGACCCGATTTACTGGGCGGTCTGCCGTCGGACGACCTGTTTGTGACGGTACGAGGCTCCCGTGCGGGTAGCGCCATGACCCGAGTCATGTTCTGGATGATCGTGAAGCAACACGCCCGGTCTGCCGGCATCACCGTGCCTCTGTCGCCGCACACCTTGCGCCACGCTTTTGCCACCCACCTCATCAACCATGGCGCGGACTTGCGAGCGGTGCAGTTGTTGCTCGGTCATGCCGACATTTCGACCACCACCATCTACACCCATGTGGCGAGGGAGCGCCTGCGCCACATTCATGGGCTACATCACCCTCGAGGGTGATCCAGGGTGATCGGGGGGCTGATCAGTCGAGCAGGGACTCGGCCCAGGCCAGGGCCTGAAGATGAGCCCAGTTGACCTGGTGGTTACTGAGTTGCAGCGTGGTGGCTGCTTGCGCGAAAGCCGCGTCATCGGCCTCTTCACAGGCCAGGGTGAGTTGCAAAAAGGGGGCCAGCAACCCACTGTTGTGTAGCAGGGCATCTGTCACCTGGGGAGGCAAGGCAATGGCGTCCAGAGCCTTGTCCAGCGGGACACCCAGCAAGATGTCGAGCATCGAGAAAATGCCCACGAGAAAGGCGTTTTCGCCCTCTTCGGCTGGCAACAGTTCTGCTGCCAGCAGTTCCATCAAGCGTCCACGCACGATGGCGGTGTGGCCCACAGCGGGTGCCAGATCGGAAGACTTGGAGGTGGTGAGCAGCAGGGCCGCCCATCGGAACAGCTTTTTCAGCCCCAGAATCATCACCGCATGGCGAAATGAGGTGACTTCCTTGGTCAGGCCGAAGCCGGCTGAATTGATGAAACGCAGCAGGTTGAAGGACAGCACCGCATCGCGCTTGAGCAACTCTTCAATCTCAGTGGTGCTGGCCTGGTTGCGCACCAGGTTGATAAGCTGCACGATGGTGGCCTGAGACGGGCGGATGGATTGCCCCGTGAAGAGTTCGGGCTTGGCAAACCAGTAGCCCTGGAACAGGGTCACACCCAGGTCGCGGGTCAGTTCGAATTGCTCGGCCGTTTCAACCTTTTCGGCAACGACCTTGATGTGCGTATGTTTGAGCGCCTGACGGACGGTGGGGGCCACCTCACCAGCGGCCAATTGATTCAAGTCAACTTTGACGAACGAGGCCAAAGCCAGCCAGGACGTGAATTTTTCGGTCAGTACGAACTGATCGAACGCCAGCCTGAATCCCCGTTTGGTGATTTCAAGCAAACGTTGCCGCCCCATTTCGATGTCCTGAGGCGTCTGGTTGGCAGGCGGCGGAAGTTCCAGCACCACATGGTCAGGCAAGATCAGGTCGAGGTGACCGCCGGCCAGGCTGTCGTGGGTGCAGTTCACAAACATGAGCTTGCGTTCCACCAAAACGGTGTTGTCTGCCTGAGACAGCACGTTGAACAGTAGCTCTGCATCACTGGCTGCTGTGTGCGTCTGGTCCT